>JBCAZB010000065.1:0-10112 GCA_038533315.1 Pseudomonadota bacterium
GTTGGCTGCCTCATCCTGCATATGGTGGACGGTGCGATCGACTTCCTGCATCAGCTCACGTTTCCATGCCGTCAGGATCTTCCGGAAATGCTCCAGCTGCGCATCGCTCATGTATTCTTCGCTGCGCTTCGGCTGGTACGGGGCGATGCCATGAATTGGGCCGGTTGTCAGGTCGCGACGCGGCTTGGCCGCCGGTTTGCGAGCAGCGGGCTTACGCGCTGGCGCTTTTTTGACAGGCGCTTTCTTAGCGACCTTTTTCTTGCTCGTGCTGGTTTTTTTCTTGGCTACCGCTTTCTTGGCAGGTGCCTTCTTGGCGACTTTTTTCTTGCTAGGCGCTTTTTTGGTGGTCTTTTTGGCTGCGGTTTTCTTCGTGACTTTTTTCGTCGTCGACTTCTTCGTCGCCGCTTTCTTCGTCGTTTTTTTCTTCGCCGTCGTTTTCTTGGCTACCTTTTTGGCTGTCTTTTTCTTGCTAACAGCTTTTTTGGCCACCTTCTTCTTGCTGACGGTTTTCTTCTTAGACGTTGTTTTCTTAGCCTTTTTTCTAACTGGCATCACGTTCCTCCGCGGCGGGGAATTTCCTGAGCGCGGCGATTATACAGACAATCGACGGCTTGTGTAGTGTGTGGATGACGGATTTCAGGGTGTCTGTGTGCTGTATCCCGGCGGCGGTAAGTCGACAGACTGTGCTGGTTGCCAGTTTTCCGCCCGATGCTCTACAACCACGTGGGTGTAGACACCACCGCGAACATTAAAATCGCTGGTTACGCGCATGAAACGCGGCTCAAGCGCAGTAACCAGATCCTCAAGTATCTGATTGGTGACTGCCTCGTGGAACGCGCCTTGCTCGCGGAAGCTCCAGTAATACAGCTTGAGTGATTTCAATTCGACACACTTGGCTTCCGGGATGTACTCCACATAAATCGTCGCGAAATCAGGCTGGTCCGTCTTGGGGCACAAACAGGTAAATTCCGGGGTGTGAATACGGATGACCACGTCGCGCTCAGGGTTCGGGTTCGGGAAGGTCTCAAGTTCACGTGAGGGGCCGGGCCGCGGGGTCTTTTCGGGTTGATAAGTCATTCAGATTTCCGTAATGGGTGGGGTCGCGATCAATGCCGTGTAGGGGATCCGCGACAATCGTTTTGCAAAGCGAATTAGCTTACACTACGCCGTTACATCGTTGCCATCGCCGACACCCAGGGGCACCGTTCGGTGGCAAGTCCTGCCCCTGACATGGGGCCGCGGCAACAAACAACAAGATAATCGCGGCTGTTCGATCTTTGAGGCCGCTATAAAGAGTGATCTGATACAACATGCGTTTGAGCAAGATTAAACTTGCGGGCTTTAAGTCGTTTGTAGAGCCCACCACTATTGAGTTTCCAGGCAACCTTGTTGGCGTGGTTGGGCCAAATGGTTGCGGCAAGTCCAACGTTATTGATGCGGTGCGTTGGGTGATGGGCGAAAGCTCTGCCAGTCGTCTGCGAGGTGACTCCATCACCGATGTCATTTTCAATGGCTCAAGCGCGCGCAAGCCGGTAGGAATGGCCTCCATCGAACTGTTGTTTGACAACACCGATGGCAAAGTTGGCGGTCAGTACGCAGGCTTCAATGAGATCTCGATCAAGCGGACGGTATCGCGCGATGCGATCTCGTCGTACTACCTGAATGGCACGAAGTGCCGCCGCAAGGACATCACGCAGATCTTCCTCGGCACGGGTCTTGGACCACGTAGTTACTCGATTATCGAACAGGGTATGATCTCTCGGCTGATCGAAGCGAAGCCAGAAGAAATGCGTGTGTTCATTGAGGAAGCGGCAGGCATCTCGAAGTACAAAGAGCGCCGGCGCGAAACCGAGAACCGCATCAAACACACGCGCGAGAACCTGGAACGACTCACTGACTTGTTGGAAGAGGTAGAAACGCAGCTCAAGCGTTTGGATCGTCAGGCTAAGGCGGCAGAGCGCTACAAAAAGTACAAGACCGAAGAGCGACGTACGACGGCGGAGCTGCTGGGGCTGCGGCTGCAGGAGCTACGCGAACTCGCCGAGCAGAATGAGCGCTTATTGGCCGAACGCGAGAATCGTTTGCAAGCAAGCATTGCCGAGCAGCGTAAGGCGGAGGCCGGTATCGAAGAGAGTCGCGAACGCCTGACGGAATCCTCTGAAGCGTTCAACGAAGTTCAGGGGCGCTACTACAAAGTTGGTGCCGAGATCGCTCGGCTCGAGCAGTCGATCGAGCACAATCGGGAGATGCGCCAGCGTCAGCAGGCGGATCTTGAGCGTGCTGCTTCAGGGCTAGCCGAAATTGCCGGACATATCGAGAAGGACGCCGATCAGCTTGAGCAATTGCAGCTCACGCTGAGCGAGCTCGAGCCCGGCCTCGATGATGCCCGCGAACGTGAGCGCGCATCTGCCGAGTCGCTACACGCGGCCGAGCAGGCCATGGCCCAGTGGCAAGAGGAATGGGAGACCTTCAACCGTGAGGCCAGCGAGGCCGAGCGTCTGGTGCAGGTAGAAAACACGCGCACTGAACAGCTGCAGCAACGTCTGGAGCGCCTGGAATCGCGCGCGACATCATTGAGCGCGGAGCGCGATGCGATTCCATTGCCAGCACTACGCGAAGCCGGTGATGCCGCGCAGACAGCGTCGGTTCAGGCTCGCGCCGCGCTTGAGCAAGCGGAGACGGTGCTGTCCGCTGCAGACAAGAAACTGAATGACACGCGGGAAGCAGTGCGTGAGGCTTCGGCTACGGTCAATCAGGAGCGTTCTGCGCTTCAAACCATGCTCGGTCGATTCGCGTCATTAGAGGCGTTGCAGAAGGCAGCGCTGGGGGAGAGTACGGACCAGATCGGTGAGTGGTTGCAGAACCAGTCGCTGTCTGAAGCGCCGCGTCTTGCGCAGTCACTACGCGTCAGCGATGGCTGGGATCGTGCTGTCGAAACGGTGCTCGGCAGTTACCTGCAGGCGGTTTGTATCGACGACGTCAACAGTGTGGTGAGAGAGCTGTCTAGTCTGTCAGATGGTGCGTTAACCATCGTAGAAACTGGTGGTACGGGCGCGGCGACACAAGAAGGCAGGCTCACTAGTGTGGTTGCGCGTGCACCGGCGGCGGCGTCTTTCTTGTTATCGAATGTCGTCATGGCGGAGACTTTGCAGGATGCACTGGCCATTCGGGGGCGTCTCGCGCCTGAAGAGTCGGTTATCACCAAAGACGGTGTTTGGCTCAGCCCGCACTGGGTGCGCGTGAGCCGCGGCGAAGATACGCGAGCCGGCGTACTCGCTCGGGAGAAAGAAATTCGTGATCTCGAGAAGGCGATCCGCGTGAAACGTGATGCAGTCGCCGAGGCAGAGCAATCGTTGACTACAGCGGAAAGTCGGATTGAGGCGCTCGAGGCGGAACGCGATGAACTGCGCCAGGCCGCAGCACAGGCAAACCGCCAGGCCGCGGAAGCAACCACCGCAGTCGACAGCGCGACGCTGCGATTGGCGCAGGCCGAGCAGCGCGCCAAGGACAACACATCAGCGCTGGACGGATTGGCACAAGAATCCGCTGAAGCGCGTCAGCAGATCGCCAACAGCCAGCAAGTGTTGGAGCAAAACAAGTTGCGGATCACGACCGTTGCCGAAGACCGCAATCGGTTCGAGGAGCGACGCACCACATTGCGCGCAGAGTTGGATCGGTCTCGCGAACAAGCGGCGCAGGATCGTGCCGCGGCGCGAGACTTGGCGATTAGTTACGAGTCTCGCCGCAGCTCCCGTGAATCCGCAGAGCAGGGTCTCGAGCGTATGCGCCGACAGCTTGATCAATACCAACAGCGTAAGAATGCGCTGGAGCAGGAGATCGACAAGGCTAGGGCGCCGGTCGCCGCGATGCAGCGTACGCTCGAAGAGCAGCTGGCGATGCGTGTCGATCTCGAAAAAGAGCTCGGTGGTGCGCGTCAGCATGTTGAGAATGCGGAGGCGCAGTTGCGCCAGCTTGAGCAGCGTCGTGCGGATCACGAGCAGACGGTGGCAGATGCCCGTGATGCGCTGAACGAGGCGAAGATGGCCGGTCAGGAGACAAAGGTCCGCGAAGAAGGCTTGATGGAGCAATTCTCAGCGACACAATTTGCGCTGCAGGAAATTCGCGATGAAATGCCGGAGGAGGCGACGATTGACCTGTGGGTGGAGAAGCTTGAAAAGACCCAGCGCCGCATTGATCGGTTGGGTCCGATTAACCTCGCCGCGATCGAGGAGTTCAAAGAACAGGCTGAGCGCAAAAACTACCTCGACGCACAGCTAGAAGATCTCAATGGTGCGTTGACGACGCTGGAGAATGCGATCCGCAAGATCGATCGGGAAACACGCAATCGTTTCAAGGAGACCTATGATCAGGTCAACAGCGGCTTCCAGCGCTTGTTTCCGAAGCTGTTTGGTGGCGGTCAGGCGTACCTTGAGCTTACCGGCGACGATCTGCTAGCGGCTGGGGTCACCGTGATGGCGCGACCTCCCGGTAAACGCAACAGCACCATTCACTTGTTGTCGGGTGGTGAAAAAGCACTAACCGCAGTCGCGTTGGTGTTCGCCATCTTCGAGCTGAACCCGGCGCCATTCTGTATGCTGGATGAGGTGGACGCTCCGCTCGATGATGCGAACGTCGGCCGTTTCTGCAACATCGTTAAAGAGATGTCGGAGACTGTGCAGTTCGTATTCATCAGCCACAACAAGGCTACGATGGAAATGGCACAGCAACTCATGGGCGTTACGATGAACGAACCGGGCGTCTCGCGTTTGGTTGCGGTGGATATCGACGAAGCCGTCAAGATGGCGGCTGCCTGACGCAGGTTTTTCGCATGGATAGTTTACGCATCGCGCTTCTCATTATCGGTGCCATCATCGTACTGTTGATCTATCTGACAGCGCGAAAAAAATCCGCGGCCGACGTTCGCAACAGTGCAGCAGAGGCGCGTATCGAGCCCGACTTCAGTGATCTCGAAGACATCGCACCCGAGTCTTCGATTATCAAAGTGACGCCGGCATTCAGCGAATCGGTCGAGCACCTTTCAAAGGGTGATGGTACCGATGAGTTCAAGACGATTTCAGAGCAGCCAGACCTCGTTGGCGATGCGCCAGCCGAAGATACCAAAAAGACGGACGTCCCGGAGAAGGTCATATCGTTGCGTATCGTCAGGAAGGAGAGCGGTGAGTTTCCCGCTGAGGATGTCATTCTTGCATTACGCAAGTCAGGTCTAACGCACGGCCGGTTTGGCATCTTTCATCTGTTGTCTGCCGAAGACAGCGATAACGCCTTGTTTTCTGTGGCCAGTCTTACCGAGCCCGGTAGTTTTGATTTGCAGAAACTGCGTGAGCAAACACTCGCGGGATTGAGTTTTTTCATGCTGCGCCCTGGTCCAGGTCGCGGTGTTGATGCGTTCGACAAGATGATCGAGATCGCCCGCGCGGTCTCAATCACGCTGCAGGGCGAACTATTGGACGGCGACGGCAGCACGCTCAGCATCCAGCGTGAGCGGTTTCTGCGCGAAGACCTGATCCAGTACGAGCTCAAACATCTGCAGTTAAAGTGAGCGACCTACCGACAGACGCCACTGAGGCGGCGGTGCGCGCGACAGAGCTCGCCGAGCTGCTGCACGCTCACAACCACCGCTATTATGTACTCGATGATCCGAGCGTACCCGATGCCGAATATGACCGATTGCTCAGGGAGCTGCAGGCGTTAGAAGCTGCCTTCCCGGATCTCGTCAACGATGCATCTCCAACACAGCGCGTCGGTGCTGCGCCGACCGCCGGCTTTGAGACCGTCAAACATCGCTTGCCTATGTTGTCGCTCGATAATGCGTTTTCGGATGATGAAGTGGTGCGTTTTGTGCGACGCATTCGGGAACGGTTGGATCTGGCCGAAGACGCACAAGAGCTTCGTTTTAGCGCTGAGCCGAAGCTCGACGGTGCGGCGGTGTCGTTAATGTATGAGAACGGTCGTCTCGTCCAGGCGGCGACACGGGGCGACGGTACGACGGGAGAAGACATCACACACAACGTGCGTACGATTCGGTCGGTGCCGTTACAGCTGGCAGGCAGCGGCTGGCCGCAGATCCTCGAGGTTCGCGGTGAGATTTTTATGCCCAAAGCGGGCTTTGACGCTATGAATCGCGAAGCCGCGGCGAAAGGCGAAAAGACATTCGTGAATCCGCGTAATGCCGCAGCCGGCAGTTTGCGACAAAAAGACCCGGCGTTAACAGCCAAGCGCCCATTGGATATGTTCTGTTACGCCGTTGGATTCGTCGAGGGCGATCCGATCGCCGAGACCCACACTGGCGCGATAGGCAGGTTAAAGGAATGGGGCCTGAAGACGTGTGAATTGGTGGAGCGCGTGCAAGGTGCAGCGGGCTGCGCGAGCTATTTCGCCACGATTGGTGAGCAACGTGCGTCATTGCCATTCGATATTGATGGTGTTGTTTTTAAGGTTGATGATTTCTCTGCACAGGAGGCCCTGGGCTTTGTGTCGCGGGCACCGCGCTGGGCTATTGCACAGAAATTTCCAGCACAGGAAGAGCTCACGGTCGTAGAAGGTATCGACTGGCAGGTTGGGCGCACTGGCGCGCTCACTCCGGTTGCACGCTTGCAGCCAGTGTTCGTGGGTGGGGTCACCGTTAGTAATGCGACGTTACATAATATTGACGAGCTGACCCGCAAGGATGTTCGAGTAGGGGATACGGTGATTGTGCGGCGGGCTGGCGATGTCATTCCCGAGGTGGCCGCGATAGTTGCCGATAAACGGCAAAATGGGGCCGAGCCAGTCGCGCTTCCCGCACGATGTCCGGTTTGCGATTCGCTAGTGCAGCGCGTGGGTGAAGAGGCAGTCGCCAGGTGCACCGGTGGGCCGGTGATTTGCTCAGCTCAGCGGATTGAAGGCTTGAAACACTTCGCGTCGCGGAAAGCAATGGACATTGAGGGTCTGGGCAGTAAGTTGATCGAACAGTTGGCCGAGTCCCTTGTGAAGACTCCTGCTGATTTGTACCGCCTGACCTGGGAGCAACTGGCTGACCTGGATCGTATGGCCGAAAAATCGGCCAGGAATGTCATTGAGGCCATCGACAAGAGTCGTCAAACCACGTTGCCGCGGTTCCTGTTTGCGCTCGGTATCCGAGAAGTCGGCGAGACCACTGCGGAGTCGCTGGCGACCCATTTCGGCTCGCTTGAGGCCCTCAGGGCCGCGTCCCAAGAAGCGCTATTGGCGGTCAATGACGTGGGCCCGATCGTGGCGGAGCGCGTAGGGCACTACTTCTCCGAGCCAGTACACAATGCGCTGATCGATGCTCTCGTCGAAGCAGGCATCCAATGGCCGGACCCCACACCAGTCGCGGACGAACAATTCGCTGACAGTTTCTTTGCCGGAAAAACGGTGGTTCTGACGGGTAGTCTGTCGGCGATGACACGGCAAGAGGCAGGTGCCCTGATCAAACAATTAGGGGGCACGGTCACTGGCAGCGTTTCGTCGAAAACAATGCTTCTGATAGCAGGCGACAAGGCGGGTTCAAAACTCGCAAAAGCGCAAAAACTCGAAATAGACATTTTCGATGAAGCCACCTTCATCGAACACTTGCCTGCATCCCTCAGACCATAAACGGTAATCTTCAACCGCAAAAACTGCCTGTTTTTCCTGCATATTAGCGATGCAGATTTGTGAAATTCGTCACAGAATTCTCTGACCCAATTTTCCCAATAACTGGGCAGTTATTCCCAACTCTTTGATTTTGTTGGCTACAAAAAATTGTGTTCATTACTATTTTTACATGCGCAGCAAAACTCAAGAAAAAGTACTGCGGGTACTGCTCAAGGCACTCAAACCTCTCGTACACCTCCTGCTGGAGGTAGGCATTGGGCACCGAGAATTCTCCGAAATCGCGAAGCGGGCTTTCGTCGACGTAGCAACTCAGAAGTACGGAATCCGGGGTCGCAAGACCAACATCTCACGGGTCGCTGTGATGACTGGATTGACCAGGAAAGAGGTGAAGCGGATTCGGGATTTTGAGGAGGATGATATAGCTGCGCAAGGGGTGAAGCCTGTACCAGCTTCGTTAGTCCTTCAGCACTGGCACGCTGATAAAGAATTCCAAGACCAGCATGGACAACCGGTTGACCTGCCGTTTATTGGAAACGACTCATCATTCACTAGTCTGGTAAAGAAATATGCTGGTGATATTCCTCCAGGTGCACTCAGAACAGAATTATTGCGGTCCGGAGCGATAGAAGAGACTAGTAATGGAAAGCTGGCTGCACGTAGAAAAACCTTTCGTTTCGTTAATGGCGAAGACGGATTGTTGTGGAGTCTGGAACGTGGCCTTTTCGGTATAAATCTAAATATGGTTCACAATTACTTGATAAAAGCTGAAGGTCGCTATCCTTCCTCCGACACGTGGCCAAGTCGAGCGACAGAAGCTATGCGTGTGCGAGAGAGCGCTGTCCCAGAACTTCGTGAGTTTATTCGCGACAAGACGGCCAAGTTTACAGTTGAGGTAGACGACCTGATAACCAAATACGAAACAGGTCCGGGCGACGAATCAGGTGACAAGCTTGTGGATATCTTTGCAGCAGTCAACTACTACGAGGTTCCAAGCGGCCGTTGACCTCGTGCGCCGACCAGTTAAAACTGGGAAAAATTTGATCACACTAGACCATATTTGAAAGTCCAGACGACGCAAGTTATTGGATTTACATAATCCGATCAATCGCGCAAATTAACTATCAGGTAGTTACGTTCGACTTCTCAATTTCTATTGAAAGTTGGTCACCATTGAAATTATGTGGTTTCCGGAAAAAGGGGAGAACTTTCCCATTTATGTCGGAAAATCAATAACGTATTTGGATGGCATATTAGCGCAACTCCCCGAGATTCCAAGTATTTCCAGTGACCGAGTTGGCACTCCTGTGACAACCTGTTAATTCGTAATTTCACTTAACCTGTTCTGGGTTAACATAACCAACGAACTACGATTGTTGGTATGGAAGACGACCCCAAAAAGCACTTGATTGACGCTGTGGCAGTCCTGATGAAGCCGCTAGCCCGACTACTTATCAGTAACGGCGTGACTCATGGAGATGTCACTGACGTGCTGAAAGACGTGTTTGTGGATTCGGTCATAAGGCACTTTGATTCATCGCCCAAGATTAACAGATCTCAGATTGCGGTGATGACAGGTCTCACTCGCAAAGAGGTTAAGAGAGTAATAGACAGAGCGATAACCGAGGGCACTCCACATCGAGTCATGTCACGGCTCGAAAGAGTGCTTTCCGGCTGGCACAACGATCCGACTTATGCAGGCCCATACGGTGTGCCGTTGGATCTGCCTTACGAGTCAGACAAAGGAGGTCCAAGCTTTTCGCAGCTCGTCAGAACCTATGGTTCAGACATGAGCCCGAAAGCAACCCTAGAGGAGTTGAAAAGGGGAGGATCTGTTGAGGATATGGGAGGACTGGTCAAAGTCCTTCGGCGAGAGTTTCATCCGGCGGCTTTGTCCCTGGAATTGATTACAAGACTTGGTGAGGTAGCGCATAAATTTCTATCAACGGCCACACACAATGTGGAAAAGAAGAAGCAAGGGGACGGATATTTTGATCGTGTCGTATACGCCGAAAACGGATGCACAGATGACGTTATTGGGAGATTCGATCAGTACATAAGAGACAAAGGGCAGTCTTTTTTAGAGGATTTGGATCGTTGGTTTGCAGCCAACGAACCACTGAATAAGAAAAACGAAGCTCGTAAGGAAACAGGGCTATACATGGTGCACTACGTAGAGGCGCCAGGTGAAAGAAGCAGTCTTGCAGAACTGCTACGAGAGCGTGGTGTTGTTTCCGATTAAGCCTAAAGACTAATCGAGAAGCGACACTGGGGTGTTGTTGTTCGGCCCAACTGTGTGCGGTTGGGTAAGTTTAGGAGAGCGAAATGTCTACTAATATTGGTAGATTGTATGGGCTATTGTTTGTCTTGGGTGGCCTTGCGAATGCACACGCGGCAACTGTGTCTTCACAGGTTGCTGCAATTCACGCTGGTGACGTTCAAGCGATACATGCCGGAGATGTTCAGGCGATTCACGCTGGTGACGTTCAAGCGATACA
>JBCAZB010000066.1:0-10095 GCA_038533315.1 Pseudomonadota bacterium
CGGTATCACAAGCAACCGCTTGCCGAACTCGTGCAAAACGTCGGGTTCGAGCTCCACTGGATTCGCTATTTCGATGTGCTCGGTATCGTACCGTGGTACATCGCTTTCACGCTGTTGGGGCGTTCCGTATCCGGTGGCAATGTCTCTCTTTACGACCGTATCGGCGTGCCGATCACACGCAGCATTGAGCGCGTGATCAACCCGCCGGCAGGCAAAAATCTGATACTTGTCGCGCGTAAACCGTAACGGCGCCGCGCGCTAGCGTTCACCCACAAAGTTCTCGAGCCACACGTTCAACAGGGCATCGATATCGGCGAGCACCTCGTCGTCAAACGCAGCACGCATACCGTCACGCCATTGCAAGGCTTCCGGATTACCAAGCGCCGCCGCTTTTTCGACCCACAACAGCGCGCGCCGAGGCTGCTTGTCGACATCCATACCATGCCACAACATCATGCTCAGATTGCGCATTGCATGAGCGTTGCCAAGCGACGCTGCCTGCTCGTAGTACGCCATCGCGGCCGCAACGTCTTTCTCGACACCATCGCCAGTCGCATGCATGACGCCCAAACTAACCAAACCGTCGGACGCGCCGGCATCGGCGGCCTGCTCGAACAACGTAACGGCGCGGGACGGATCGCGGGGGCGATCACCATTCACGTACGCGAGACCCATACGCCATAATGCCCGCGCATGCCCGCGGCGTGCAGCGATGTCATAAAGCGCGAGCGCAGCCTTCGTGTCCTGTTGCACACGCCGACCTTGCTCGAGAAGTTCTGCCGAATACACCAACGCATCATCGACACCTTCCTCACCGGCAGCGCGTAACAGCGCGATAGGGTCTGTTGCGGGTTGTGTTTGTGGACAATCGGATTCGATCAGACTCACCCCAAAGTGGTATTGCGCAACCGACTGCACCAGGCTTTCCTGATTGCTCAGCTGATACAAACGCCGGCAAGCGTTATCCGGGTCCTCTGCGAGCAAGCGAACCGCCAGATTCAGGCTGGCACCAGGATCGCCAAGCTCATCGCCACGCTCCAGGTAATCCAGCGCGCGTTGCTCATTTGCATCAACACCGAGCCCCATCGAATAAATGGTCGCGAGAAGATTCGCGCTCAGCGCGTAGTCCTGCTCGAGCGACCGCTCGGCCCAGGCGATCGCACTTCGCATATTTGTCGTTGGCTCGGATCCGATGCCAGCCGCCATCTCAATGTTCATTTGGGCGAGCGCGAGGTAGAACAGCGTCTCGGCGTTGCCATGTTCCTCGACAGGCAGCAGCAAGGCAATGACGTCATCGTAGCGTCCGTCCGTGACCAACCAGTCCGCGCGTTCGTGCAGCAACGCGAGATCAGACATCGGCGACTCTGCGGTCGTGTTCGTATCCGCTGCCATGGCGTTTGACCACACAAGAACACACATCGCGATGAAACAAATGGATCGACGGACTGGTCTTCTGGCCATGGATGGTCTCTAGCTCGTAGTTCGTTGCAGAGACTGTATCACGCGCTATTCACAAGCGTGTCACATGCTCATCACGCAACCACTAACGAGGGTTCTGTCATGTTTCAATCAGCACTACGCAAATCTTACTTCGCGGCTTTCGCCATCGCCGGCTTGTCTGGCTGTGCGACGCTCACTAACGACGCCAATATTCCCATCGCCGTCAGTTTCTCCGATGGTGCGGCAGGCACCTGCACCTTTTCGAACAAGCGCGGTACATGGACGGTCGATGTGCCTTCGGAAGGCACACAGATCCGTCGCTCGGATGACGACCTGAACTACAGTTGCGTGACGGTCGACGGTCGAAGCATCGACGGCGCCATCAAAAGCGAGATCGAAAAAGACAAATGGTTCGCGAGTGTCGTCTTTCTCGATTTCGGCCTGACAGACTCTATTACCGATAAGCATCGGACCTACGACCAAAACCCGGTCATCAACGTGCCGGACGCGAACTGACACAGACCATTCTCTGGTGCACACTAGCGACCAGGAACTTGTCGGAGTAAACACATGGTCGCACCAAGGATCGAAACGGAACGGCTCATCCTGCGAGAGATCGACCCGGAGCGCGACTTCGATGCCTGGGCGAGTGCGATGGCAGACGAAGAGACAGTGCGTTACATCGGCGGCAAAGTGATGGATCGAGCCATCGCATGGCGCAGCATGGCCACGGTGATTGGTCACTGGCAGATACGGGGTTACGGCTTTTTCTCTGTCGAAGACAAAGCCACAGGCCAGTGGGTCGGTCGCGTCGGGCCCTGGTTTCCCGAGGGCTGGCCGGAGCCTGAAATCGGCTGGACGATTATGCGCGAGCATTGGGGTCGCGGATTTGCGACCGAAGCAGGTGCCGCCTGTATCGAATACGTCCGTGACACGTTGGGCTGGTCACAAGTCATCCACGCGATTCTAGAAGGTAATCTCGGCAGTGCCGCCGTTGCCGAGAAACTGGGCTCTCACAAACTCCGCGAGCAGCAAGGTCTGGGCGGCGTGACTGACGACACCGTGTGGATCTACGGACAAACGTTGTAGCCTCACTACAGTTTTCCACTTCGTCGCCGTTAGCAAGGCAGGCTGCTAGAAAAGGAAGACGATATGTCAGGCTTCAAATTACGCGGGACACTCCTCGCACTTATCAGTGTCGGAGTCAGCGGCGCAGGCTGCGTGTCAGTGCCTGCAGTACCGCCCGGTGCTGTCGCGTCAGCGCCTGTGAGTCAGGCGATGCTGCTTGTCAGCCGCCCTGATGGAACGGTCGTACAACAGCGAATCGATCTCGATGCCGATGTCTGCATGAAAGCAGCTGAAACGCCACGCACCACGTGCTTCAAACAAGGCGATGCGATGTTTGATACCGCTGGCGTCTTGGTCGGCTTTGAGATGACCGAACAACGCTACGAACTGTATCCCACGCAGTAGAACTTAGCTGCAGTCGTCGCTGCCTGTGCGGCGCAACACCCAATCGACGGCGTTGCCAAGTAAGCGCAGATAGTTGGTGTCGGCATACGAGGTGTGCTGGTGACCTATTGCAGAATACACGCCTCGATAATTACCCTCGCAGACTGCCCAGACCATAGGATGTCCGGACGGCGTTGCGCTCATTCTGAGATCACGTGGCCAGCGTTCGACGATTGTGTTGAGCGGCACGTAACTGGATTCATCGATACCGACGAGTAGCGTCATGCCCGGCAACGTCGGTGGCGCATCGAAACTGTACCACTCGTCTCGATGAGACCATCGTGACGGCAAACCGTCCATCACCGGATGTTTGCCGGCCAGTGTGACCATCGTAGCGGTCTGGATCTGCGGATCCATCGTATGTCCAACAAAGCGCGTGCCGATCAGGTGGCGTTGATACCAGTCCCACGGTTGCAACGAACTGTCGCCGCTGCCGTGGAGGCCGATCCATGCACCACCCTGCAACATCCAGCGCTCGAACGCTGCCTGCTCCTTGCGCGACAGTGCATCGCCCGTGACGTTGTTAAACACGATGAGTGAAAAACGAGAAAGCTGCGCGTCGTTAAACACCGCCGCGTTTTCGGTTGTGAATAGTCCAAGTGCACGCTCGCCGGCGATTGCTGCAAAAGCGGCATCCGCGCCTGCGATCCCTTCGTTATGTCGCCACCCGGCGGTTTTCGAGAACACCAGCACAGCGGGATCACGCAGATACTCACTAATTGACGGTCCCGCGTTGTCCTGCTGAGGTAGCGGTGTCTGTGCGCACGACCCTAGCAGCAGGCAAACGCCGCTGATCAGGTATGTGCCTATCCGTGCTCGCGTTCGCCTCTGTCGTAGTGCTGATTTGACTGACACGTTGTCACCCCTGCGCTGTTTCAGTGAGCACAGTCTACACGAGCCATTGTGGTCGTCGGCGGAGCAGTCAAGCTATGACTACTCCGCCAACGGGTCGCAAAACCTCGATATCAGTTGATGTCCTGCACTTGCATGACGAGATCGTTCCAATTGCGCTGGTTCTCAATATCGTGTTCCAGGCCCTGCTCGTCCGCGAGTCGGAATCGTTTCAAGGCGGGTGTCTTGCTGGTGGCTTGATACAACCAGTACGCCTCTGACTTCAATGCAGCGTCGATGGGCTGGTCGATCGACTCGTACACCATCTGTTTGCACGCATTGATTGACTCCGCGGGAAAGCTTGCGATGCGCTTGGCGAGCGAGTCTACGTAAGCACCGATCTCATCGGGCGCCAGTGCTTTGTTAATCGTTCCCATCGCTTCCGCCTCGTCGGCATCGAAATCTCTCGCGCTCAAAATGATCTCGAGCGCACGGCCAAGACCTGTCTGTCGCGCCATGCGCGAAGCACCGCCACCGCACGGGAGGATACCCATGCCGACTTCCATTTGCATGAACTTGAATTTGCCACGTGCGGCAAAGCGCATGTCGAGTGCCAACGCCAGTTCATGTCCACCGCCTCGCGCGAAACCTTCCAGTTTCGCAATGGTCGCTTGCGGCACCTTGCTGATACGCTCGCAGACCGCCTGCAAATCCAGCAGCGTCGCTTCATCTCGTGACACCGCCTCGTCCGACATGTCTTTCAACAACTCTGTGTCGTAGTGGCATACCCAGATTTCCGGGTTGGCGGAGTCAAAGACGACGACCTTGGTATCGCGGTCGCGTTCCAGGCGCATCGCCAGGCTGTTCAGATCTGCCAACATCTCCTGACCCTGCACATTGACAGTGCCAAAGTTGAACGTCACCGTCATAACGGCGCCCTCTTTTCTGACCGTAAACGTTGTGAATCCTTCATACTTCATCATCATTCTCCTGGTGTGATTGGTCTCTATCGATGCGCGTCAGTCGACCGACTGCAAACGCGCGATAACGGCTTCGATGCCAGCCACAACGGCATCGACCTTGTCGGCTCGCAAGGCATCCGGGTGTGGATTAGCAAATCGTTGACTATCGTTGTCAAAGTACTTGCCGGAGGCGTCGGCAAACTCTGGCGAAAGCGCGGCGCGTATCAGTATGTCTGCGCCGATGCCAAGGTCTTTGCCATCGCTGCCGTATGCTTCCTTGACCATCTTGCTGCCAAGAAACGACGCCGGATTGACGGCGATGATCGCGGGCCCCTCGGTGCCGAGCTTGTCGGCTAACGACTTCGACCACATCGTGATCGCGAGCTTGCTTTGTGCGTAGGCAGCATTCGCTGGCAGAGGCCGCTGCCCTGCCAGTGCCTGCAGATCGACAGGCGCCTGCGCGGCAGACGACAAGTTAACGACGCGACCGGTTGACGGCATCAGCGGCAATAAGCGTTGCGTGAGTAAGTAAGGCGCTACCGTGTTCACGATGAAGCGCACATCATCACCGGCTGCCGTGGTTGGCTGACGGGTTTCGAAAACACCTGCGTTGTTTATGAGTACGTCGATCGCGTCGTGCTTTGCGGCGACCGCGTCTGTCATCGCTTCCACATCCGTCAGCTGACTGAGATCGGCGCGATAGCACTCAATACGCTGAGCGCCTTCGAGCGCAGCCAACATCGCCTGAGTAGTTTTGAGCTTTTCAGCATTACGACCGTGCAGGAGCAACGTATGGCCGGCCACTGCGAGGCGTCTCGCAGTCTCTAGGCCGATGCCATCCGTCGCGCCGGTCAGCAAAATGGTCTTCGTCATGATCTTTCCTTGTGGTCAAAATGCGGCAACAGATCAGCCGCGATGGTTTGCAAAGTGGTTTCGATATCCGCCTGGTTGAAGCGCAGGTTCAGTGCGATGTGATTGACGCCGATCGCCTGACGGGACATCAGGTAGTTGCGCAATGCGTTAACACCGAGGCGCAACCCGAGATGAATCGGCTGCGGTGGCGCCAACGGATCGTCGACCAGGTCCACATACAATGGCTCCATTACAGGTTTATCGGTGAGGCCCGCGCGCGCAATCGCTGATCGGTAGTTGCTGATGAGACGCGCCTGCGTGGGTGCAGGCCGCGGATAGGTCATCCATCCATCTGCGTGCGTAGCGAGCCACTCCGGCGATTGCTGACTCCCACCGGTTACCAGCAACGGCAGCCGATCTGCGACAGGCTTGGGCAGCAAATCGATACCGCCACCGACCGTACCCCAATCATTCGCCACCTGAGGCCTCGGCGTGGATAGCGCACGCAAGTAGTCGTAGGCTGACCGAAAGCGTTCACCACGCGAGTGGTAGTCGGTATCAAACGCTGGATACTCCTCAGGTCGATCGCCAGACGCAATACCGAGTAGTAAACGGCCATCCGATAACGTATCGACAGTTGCCGCAGCTTTCGCGGTATGTACAGGATGACGTAACGGCAGGATGATACTCGCGACACCCAACGCGATTCGTTTGGTTTGCGACGCAAGCGAACCGAGGTAAACAAAGGGGTCAAATATCTGCCCGGCATCGCCAAAACTCGGCACATCAAATGGGACATCACGAAGCCAGACCGCTGCAAAGCCTAAAGACTCTGCGAGCTGCACGCGCTTTATGTGGTCTGTCATTGTGGGTGTTGGTCGATCCGGATAGGACTCGATCGGCACCACCAAACCAATCGACAGGCGATCGGGCGCAAAAACAGTGCGGTACGCGGTGTTTAACGGCGCGAACGCGGCTTGGGAGGTGTTAAGTGGTTGAGCAGTCATCTTGGTTTACTCGAAACGCACCAGCGTGCGGCTCTCGACGCTTTTGCGTAACACGTGCCCGCCCGCAGGTTCCGGCATATCTAACGCGCTATGCGCAAGATGCGATCGACCACGATTGTCATAGATGTTGAAGATAACGACTTCGTCGGGCGTCATTTCTGCCTGATAGAACCACTCATGTGCATCGTTCGCAGCGACACCCAGGATTTGGCCCACACGATCCGGGTACACCAGATCGATCGTCATCCAGTCATCGGCAGCAACCGTTGCTGGACGGATGAAACCCAGCGGTGATGACTTGATCGGTTGATCAATAGGGCGCCAAACATTGATGAACGCGTAGTGGCCGGCCTCGTAGTCTTGCGCCAACTCCGCGCCGACGAGATCGATGACTCGTTGTTTCGCACCTTGCGTGCTGTAATCGTTGTGCACGTTGCGCGCTGGCTTGCGCGCGGCGTTGGGATCATCGATTCGAACCGTGTGATCGAATACGATCACCTCTTTTGCTCCGACCGTCTCTGGCAACAGTGTCTCGAGACTGCGGTCATAGGCGTCTCGCCACGCTGCGTCCGCGGCGAACGTCCTTTCGGTGGTCGGCGCTTGAGTGAAAAGAATGCCGTCCCGGTCGAAGTCGACGGATGACTCAGCATCACGCAGGTTGGTCACCTGCACTGCAGTGCGAACAAGCTCGGGGGACTCGAGGTTGCCGACGATGCCATCCACATCAAAGCGAAACTGCTGCGGCGTCTGCCGCTTGACATGATAGTTAACGAAAGCGAGTTCCTGCATGAGAAGCTCCTGTTTTTACGAGCGCGACAGGGGCGCTCTGATCAACTGAGGTGAGAGCTTATTAGGATATCTATTTCGTAAAAATAGGCTGCATTAGAGTTCAGTTTATTGATTTTCTATATAATCGTGTCACTAAATGTCAGGGAATGCGTAGGTCATCTCAAACCTTGCGCTGCGCTCAGGGATAAAAGCGACAAAGCATTGTTGCTGACCCGAATTTCTCGTACCGTGCACGCATGATTCGACCCGGTTACTCAGCTTTACTGGGTTCGCTGCTGATCGCATACCTGATGATTGGCCTCCAAACCGCACACGCCCATCCTGAGGATGAGTTCTGCGTACCCGGAGAAAGCGAACTCGATCCCGCCCTGTGCGAACAACTTGCCGCGCTCGATAGCGTCGACGGCAACCAGGCGCGGCTCACCGAGCCGGTGCGCGACGCGGATGGAAACGTCCGCAGCAGCGCATCAACATTTCGACTTTACGTCGGTATCGGCGTGGGTCACATTCTGCCGGGCGGCCTCGATCACATTCTGTTCGTGCTGGCGCTGTTCCTGACATCGACACAATGGCGAGCTCTGTTGATCCAGATTTCGATGTTCACAATCGCACACACTGCGACGTTGGGTCTGACCGCGAGCGGCCTTATCAACCCACCCGGCAATATCGTCGAACCATTGATTGCAGCCAGCATCGCCTTCGTCGCCATCGAGAATCTCTTTGTCAAGGACATGCCAGCCTGGCGGCCATTCATCGTATTTGCGTTCGGCTTATTGCATGGAATGGGCTTTGCGGGATTCTTCGGCGAGCTCGGTCTTCCGGACAACCAATTCTGGAGCGGACTTGTGGGCTTTAATGTTGGGGTAGAGATTGGCCAGCTCGGCATCGTCGCCGTCGCCTGGTTGCTCGTGCGCAGCTGGCGCCAGCTGAGTCCGGCAGACTTTTCGCGACATTATCGGCGCTGGGTGGTGCAGCCCGCTTCGTTGCTCATTGGATTGACGGGACTGTGGTGGACCGTCGAGCGATTGCTGTCGATGTAGTTCCAGCGAGAGTCAGCGGACGAACGCCCATCGACTGAACGTCCGTCCGCTTCGCGATTATTAGTTAGTCGCCGTCGACATCAAAACCACGACCGATCAGTAATGGCTCAATGCTCGGATCAGAACCGCGGAAATTGCGGTACAGCTCATCCGCCGGACGCAGACCACCGGCCTCGTACACCCAACGCTTTAATCGTGCTGCGACTTCCGGATCAAAAATGTCTTCGGCTTCCTTGAACGCGTTGAAGCCATCGGCATCCAAAATTTCTGACCATAAGTAAGCGTAATAGCCCGCTGAGTAGCCGCCTGCGAAAATGTGGCTAAAGTACTGCGAACGATAACGCGGCTCGATCTCATCGATCAGTCCGTACTCGTTCAGTACCTGTTCCTCAAACGCCGTCGCGTCGGTGATGGCATTGGCTTCTTCGACACTCAACATATGCCAGCGCAGATCCAGCAATGATGCCGCGATGTACTCGGTCGTGCTGAAACCCTGGTTATGGTTGGATGCCGCGAGCATTCGCTCGACAAGCGCCTCAGGAATCACTTCGCCCGTTTCATAATGCGTCGCATAGAGCTCGAGCATTTCCGGCTGCGCCGTCCAGTGCTCCAGAATTTGCGCCGGAAACTCGGTGTAGTCGCGGGGGCCATCAACACCGGAGAAGCTCGGATAGTCGATCTTGGTCATAATGCCATGCAGACCATGACCGAACTCATGGAACAGCGTCGATACTTCATCGAACCGCAGCAGGGTCGGCTCACCCGGCGCCGGCGTCGTTAGGTTCATATTGTTTGAGACCACGGGGCGAATACCCTCGCCATCGATATTGGATGCCACGCGGAAGCTGTTCATCCATGCGCCGCCGCGTTTGGAGTCGCGCGCGTACATATCAAAGTAAAAGACACCCAACAGGTCACCGTTGGCTTCACGCACTTCGTACGCCGTTACGACATCGTTCCAGACCGGCGTGTCGAGCGGTGTGAACGTAACGCCGAACAGCCGCTCGGCCATTTCGAAAGCACCTTCGGTCACAGCACCCAACTCGAAGAACGGCTTGAGCGCGTTCTCGTCGAGATCGTAGCGCTGCTTACGGATCTTCTCGGCGTAATGCCACCAATCGTGGCCGGCAAACTGAAATGCCTCGCCAATCATCGCCTGCATGTCGGCGCGCTCTTGTTTGGCTTGCGCCAGACCTGGCTCCCAAACACGCAGTAGAAAGTCCTCAACACCTTTCGGCGTGCGCGCCATGTTGTATTCGAGAATGTAGTGCGCGTGAGAATCGTAGCCGAGCAACGCCGCCCGTTGGGCCCGAAGCTGCGCGACCTTGATCGCCAATGGACCGTTGTCGGTGTCCGCCTGGGTTGCACGCAGTCGGTAGCCATTGAACGCCTGCTCTCGCAGCGCTCGATTCTCCGACTGGGTCATAAACGTCTCATAGACGGAGCGGTCCAGCGTCACCACCCAAGCTTGTTGCTCATCGTCCCAGATACTCGATTTGAACGAATCCGACAGACCGGCCGTATCGGCCTCATCGGTGATCGCTAGTTTGAAGGCCTTCGTGGAAGCCAGCAGGTTTTGGCCAAACTGCGTGGTCAGGCCAGACAATTCTGCGTTGATCGCCGCGACTTTTTCCTTGGTGTCGGCATCCAGTGCCGCACCAG
>JBCAZB010000067.1:0-10072 GCA_038533315.1 Pseudomonadota bacterium
AGCAAACTGTGGGCCTAATAACAGTAATAAGTAATAAAATACTTAATTTATATTATTCAGGGTTATGCCATGAAATTGTCCGCTAGCAGACAAACGCTCTTAAACACATTGCAAGCTGTTATCGGTGTCGTCGAACGACGCCAGACGATGCCGATTCTCGCCAATGTCTTGTTGGTCGCGAAAAGTAATCGTCTCGCCGTGACCGCCACGGATATCGAAGTCGAGTTGCAGGCGCAGACCGATGTCGATGTCGATATGGCGGGTGAGGTCACGGTACCTGGCCGAAAATTGTTCGATATATGTAAGGCATTACCGGATGGTGCGGATATCTCCCTAAAGCTCGAAGGCGAGCGTTTATTGATATCCAGCGGTAAAAGTAAATTTCGCTTAGCCACACTACCCGCGGCCGAGTTTCCTGTGTTGGATGATATCGAGGCCAGCCAGAGTTTTGATTTACCGTCTGCATCGATACAACGCCTGTTGAACAAGACCTACTTTGCGATGGCTCAGCAAGACGTACGCTATTACCTGAACGGCATGTTGCTGGAAACCGAGGGCAGTACGATTCGGGCTGTTGCGACCGATGGCCACCGCTTAGCACTCTGCGAATGCCAGGTCGATGCAGACGAATTGCCGACGCAACAGGTGATTGTGCCGCGCAAAGGGGTGCTCGAATTGCAGCGCCTGCTCGGTGAAGACGGCGAGATGACGCTCGCCTTTGGCAAGAATCACATCCGCGTTCAAACAGGCACGATCCGATTTACGTCAAAGCTGATCGATGGCCGCTTCCCGGATTATCAGCGCGTGATCCCGTCGGATACTCAGAATTTCCTGGTCGCCGATCGCCAGGGCCTAAGGGCGGCGCTACAACGCGCAGCGATCCTGTCGAACGAAAAGTATCGTGGTATCCGTCTGGAAATTCGCGACAGCGGCGCGACCATCATGGCGCATAACCCCGAGCAGGAAGATGCCGAAGAGCAGGTCGAGGTCGAATACAGCGGCGACGATATCGAGATCGGCTTTAACGTGAACTACTTGTTGGACGCGATCGGTGCGATCGACGATGAGTCGGTCCGCATGAGTCTGAATGATGCCAACAGCAGTTGCGTCATCAGTATCCCGGACATCGACGCGGGCGATTCTCGCTACGTAGTGATGCCGATGCGACTGTAATGTCGCTGAACCGGTTCTCGGTTAGTCAGTTCCGGTGCATTGGGCAGGCTGAGCTTCAACTCGGCGGCCAGGATGTTTTAATCACAGGCCGCAACGGCGCCGGCAAGACTAGCTTGCTGGAAGCGATCTATTACCTCGTTCGAGGTCGATCTTTTCGTCAGTCCCGTTCAGAACGTCTGATCCAACATGGACAGCCGAACTTCCAGATATTCGGTGAACTGGCTGCGGGCGAACGCGTACACCGTGTCGGCATCGAAACCGCCAAGGGTGCCAGCAAGATCAGGATCAACGGCAGGAATGCCAATAATCTGGCCGAGATCAATCGTGAGTTCGTGGTTGAAGTAATCGAACCCGAAATTCACCGCCTGATATCGGAGGGCCCGGAAGCGCGGCGCCGATTCATGGATTACGGCGTGTTCCACGTGGAACCAAGTTATCTCAAAGCCTGGCAGCGTTATCGCAAGGCGCTGAAGCAACGAAACGCAGCGCTTAAGCAGAATCAGGCGCTAGCGCCGTGGGACGATGCGCTCATCAATAGCGCCGCGGAAGTTGATACCTATCGTCACGGCTATGTGCGGTTGCTCGAGCCAGCGTTCAATGAAACCAGTGCGGCACTCGGCTTTGCCGATATTGCGGTGGAGTATCGCCCGGGCTGGAATAATACGCTCAGCATGGAAGAGGCGCTCGCGTCATCAAAGGAACGCGATAGGGCGCTGGGCACTACCCATGTTGGCCCGCATCGCGCTGAACTCGCCATCAAGTGGCGTAAGCGGATGGCACGGGAACAGGTATCTCGCGGGCAGCAAAAACTTTTGGCAACGAGCTTTATTCTCGCTCAGACCAAACATCTCGCCAGTCTGAACAACGGTAGAGCATTGCTATTATTGGATGACCCCGCAGCGGAACTCGACCCGGATTCATTGGTGCGAGTGATGAGCTTGGTCGATCAAGTCGATGCACAACGCATTGTCACGGCCATCGATCCGAGTGACTTCACTCAGAATCACTCTGGCGCGACGTTCCACGTGGAACAAGGCGAAGTGACACAGAACAGCGCGTAACACGTGTTTCACGTGGAACATCTGCTTCTTTTACCCAGCGCTGCAATACCCCCGGAGCACTCCGTTTAGGCTATAATACGCCGCTTGCGCAGAGGGAATTCTATGTCAGACGACCAGCAATACGATTCCAGTAATATCAAGGTCTTGAAAGGCCTTGAGGCGGTTCGAAAACGACCGGGCATGTACATCGGTGATACCGACGACGGCACCGGCTTACATCACATGGTGTTCGAGGTCGTCGATAACTCCATCGATGAGGCTTTGGCGGGTTATTGCAGCGCGATTGTGGTTACGATCCATGAGGATAATTCGGTCAGCGTGACGGACGACGGCCGTGGCATCCCAGTCGATATTCACCCCGAAGAACAGCGCTCCGCGGCCGAAGTCATCATGACGGTTCTGCACGCGGGCGGTAAATTTGATGACAACTCGTACAAAGTTTCGGGTGGCCTGCACGGAGTTGGTGTTTCCGTCGTCAACGCGTTATCCGACACGTTGTCGTTGCAAGTGCGTCGAGACGGGCATTTGCATACGCAGGAATACCACCTAGGCGAGCCTAAGGCACCGCTAGAAAAAACCCGCGAGACCGATAAAACGGGCACAACCATTCGGTTCTGGCCTAGCCCGGATATTTTCTCGAACGTCGAGTTCGAATACGACATTCTCGCCAAACGCTTGCGTGAACTGTCGTTCCTGAACTCCGGTGTGCATATCGAGTTGGTCGACGAACGCACCGATCACAAAGATGTCTTCAGTTACGAAGGTGGCATTCAGGCATTTGTCTCACACCTCAATCGCAATAAAACCGCTATTCACGACACGATCTTCTATTTCCAGACTGAGAAAGATGATGTCGTCGTCGAAGCCGCCGTGCAGTGGAATGATGGTTATCAGGAAAACATGTTCTGTTATACGAACAACATTCCGCAGCGAGACGGTGGTACGCACATGGCGGGCTTCCGTTCGGCCTTGACGCGAACGCTCAATAGTTACATCGACAAAGAGGTCAACACCAAAAAGGAGAAAGCTTCTCCGACTGGTGACGACGCACGAGAAGGCATGACGGCTGTATTGAGCGTCAAGGTCCCGGATCCCAAGTTCTCGTCACAGACCAAAGAAAAACTGGTTTCTTCGGAAGTGAAGGGCATTGTCGAATCGGCCATGGCGCCTGCGCTGGAGAGTTTCCTGCTCGAAGAACCCGCAGCCGCCAAATCGATCGTTGCCAAGATTATCGATGCGGCTCGGGCTCGCGAAGCGGCTCGCAAGGCCCGCGAGATGACACGCCGAAAAGGCGCGTTGGATATTGCCGGTTTGCCCGGCAAGTTGGCCGATTGTCAGGAGAAAGATCCCGCGTTGTCTGAGCTGTTTCTGGTAGAGGGTGACTCCGCTGGTGGCTCAGCCAAGCAGGGCCGTGATCGTCGTACGCAAGCGATCCTGCCGCTGAAGGGAAAAATCCTGAATGTGGAGAAAGCGCGCTTTGACAAGATGCTTTCTTCTGCTGAAGTGGGAACACTGATCACCGCACTGGGTTGTGGTATCGGCAGAGAAGACTTCGATATCAGCAAGTTACGCTACCACCGCATCATCATCATGACGGATGCCGACGTCGATGGTTCCCACATACGTACCCTTTTACTGACATTCTTTTACCGTCAAATGCCAGAATTAGTGGAAAATGGCTATGTTTATATCGCCCAACCTCCACTTTACAAGGTAAAACGCGGTAAACAGGAAATCTATGTCAAAGACGACCAGGAATTGAACGCCTATCTGCTATCCAGCGCGCTGGATGGTGCGCGACTGACAGCAACAGAGGGCGCACCGCCGGTTGCCGCCGAGGCGCTTGAAGATCTGGCGCGTCAGTTCATGATTGTCGAAGCCGATATCACCCGCTTGTCACAGCGTTACGACGAACCGGTGCTGCGTGCGTTGGCAGAAGCGCCACCGCTGTCAGACGACATCCGCAATGATGATGCGGCGTTTAATGCCTGGCTCGAGGATTTGAATACGCGACTGCCCAAGCTTGATCCCAGTGTGCGGCAGATCGATGGCAGCGCGGCGAACTATGAAGCAGCGCGACGAGAAGCGACCGACGAAGAAGGCGAGTCGATCTGGTGGCTCACGATTACCAAGACTCGCCATGGCGTCAGTTACGAACAGCGAGTGCCGCAGGAGTTCTTTGGACGGGCCGACTATAAGCGGATGACGGTGCTTGCCAGCCAGCTCGATGGTCTGCTAAGTGACACCGCGATGATTGAACGTGGCGAAAAAGCCAAACCGGTGCGCTCTTTTGCTGAGGTGATCCAATGGCTGTTGGGCGAGGCGCGCCGCGGTCAATCCATTCAGCGCTACAAAGGCCTGGGTGAGATGAACCCCGAGCAGCTGTGGGACACCACCGTGAATCCAGAGACCCGCCGCCTGATGCAGGTAAAGATCGAAGACGCGATGCGCGCCGACGAGATCTTCACCACCCTGATGGGCGACCAGGTTGAACCGCGGCGCGAGTTTATCGAAGAGAATGCGCTCGCCGTCGCCAACCTCGATATCTAAACCGCCAAGCGCGGTCTGTTAGACCGCCCTCCATCCACGATGTCTTACAACTGGTGCTTTCATTCCTACGATGACGATGCCTTTGAAAAGGCACTCATCCATGATCGACAACGAATTGTCGATGCGGTGTTGAATGAGATCGGTAAGTCTGGCGGCTACCCCGCTAAAGAGATTCAGCAATACGAACGCATCGCCGGCCATATCACTGCGCGCGGTTTCGACTACCAGGGTTTGGCAAAAGCTGACTTACCGATTATGGATCGGTTCGTTTTTGATGCGTTCCATACCCTTGGCGCTGACATCTCGTTCACACCCGAGTCGCACGAATTTCTGTCCCCGTATGTGACCACCGACTTGCCATCGCATCTGCACAAAAAGCACTTCTTCAGCAAACCTAAACCGATCCCGGCGGCCGAGCGCGAATATCTCTATCTACCGATATTCACGCATTTCGGACGACGGCTCGACGAGGAAGACCCCTCGGAATGCGAGTACGTCGCACTGAGCGTCACCGAGGTCGCCAGCATCGAACAAGAGCTCGTCAAATTTCTCGCGACTCCCGACGGTCAAGCGCTCGACGAAGCCAATGACAACAATCTCTCCAACGATTTTCTTAAGCCTGTCCAATCTGCATTGAAGAAAGGCAAAGCCCTTCACGCGCAGGTCAGCTAACACCGAGTTAGCATTTACCCAGCTCTCGCTTGCGTCGCATTCACCGTTGATAACGCCAGCGCCTGTTGCAAATCCGCGACCAGGTCATCACCACACTCGATCCCGACCGATAAACGAATCAACCCCTCGGTGATACCCGCGACACGTTTCGCTTCGTCACTCAACGCAGCGTGTGTCATCGTCGATGGATGGCAGACTAGCGATTCCACGCCGCCGAGCGACTCCGCCAGCGAAAAGAAATTCAGATTCTCAGCGAATGTGCGCACACACACCTGATTATCATCCAACTCGAAACTGACCATCCCGCCGAAGCCTGCTTGCTGACGGGCCGCGAGTGCGTGCCCCTCATGGCTGGCAAGACCCGGGTAGTGCACAGCGCGAATACGGTCATCACCATCCAGCAGCAGCGCGATACATCGTGCGTTCTCCTCGTGACATCGCAACCGCGCGCCGAGCGTACGCAGGCCACGCAGTGTCAGAAAACTATCGAATGGCGCTCCCGTTAGCCCAAGGCAATTCGACCAATCTCGAATGCTTGCTGCCAGCGCGCTGTCTTTCGCAACCACTGCGCCGCCCACCACATCGCTGTGTCCGTTCAGATATTTCGTGGTCGAATGCACCACCAAATCCGCGCCCAGCTGCAACGGCTTTTGTAATGCCGGCGACAGAAACGTGTTGTCGACAAAAACGAGTGCACCCACCGCTTTCGCTTGACGACTCAACGCCGCGATGTCCACGATGCGGAGTAGTGGATTACTCGGCGTCTCAATCCAGACCATTGCGGGACCCCGTGCGAACGCTGTCTGCAGAGCGCCGGCGTCATTCTGGTTCACAAATACCACGTCGAATTGGCCTCGCGCTGCCAACGTCTGAAAGAGCCGGTAAGTACCCCCGTAACAGTCATGCGGTGCCAACAGCAGATCGCCGGGATTCAACAATTGGCAAGCCAGCGTGATCGCTGCCATGCCTGAGCAGGTCACGCTGGCGCCGGCGCCTTCCTCAAGATCGGACAGCGCATCGGCTAGCGTGTCCCGAGTCGGGTTCCCACTGCGCGTGTAGTCATATTGGCGTGGCACACCCAGACGTTCGAACGTGAAGTTCGATGATAGATGCAGTGCCGGCACGACAGCGCCATGTTGTTGATCAGATTCCAGACCGGCGCGGACAGCGCGGGTTGATTCGTGGCAGTTCAGCGTAGACATTGTGCTTCCTCGTAAAGACAGAACAAACGTCATCGGCTCTGCGGGAAGAAGCGAGGAGCGGCGTGCTCCCGACGTACCCATCCGGCGGCAGCCGGCTATACGCGCCTCTCATCTTTCGATCGACAAATGGGTTTGTCGCCGTAGGAGTTGGCACCACTGCACACGGGTTAGGTGTACTGGTTGCCCCGGTGTCGTCGGGCCTTTCCCTCGACCGGTCTCGATGAGTGAATCAACGATATCGATGGCTATCAAGATTTGTCAACGCTTTGTCGTGAAACTATTACAGAACTGTGATGCCGGTCCTGCGCGCGGAGAATAGCGCCAAGATCCCGCGCCCTATTCGAGTACCACTCGTGGCTCTCAACCGCCGCTCAGAAAAGTACCCAACCGTGCTATCGCCGAATGAGACTCCGGCAGCATTGGAAAGAAGTGCCAGACATGCACCAGCCCGTCTTCGACCTCCAGCGTGACATCGTTACCCGCCGTTTGTGCGCGCTCCGCCAGACGCGTGCTGTCGGACAACAGCAGATCTCGCCCACCAACTTGAATCAGCATCGGCGGCAAATCATCGAGATCGCCGTGCAGCGGTGACGCCTGCCAACGCCGCAGGTCTTCGCCGGCATAGTGGTGGGCATCAACAAGCAAACGATCACGCTGCAACATCGGGTCATCCACCGCGCCGGGCTTGGCTGAAGCGCCAACCAGTTCCAGATCGACCCACGGCGCGATCAAAGCTGCACGCGCTGGCATTGGCAATCCTTGTGACTTTGCAGATTGCATCAGCGCGAGCGCCAACCCGGCGCCCGCCGAATCCCCTGCGATCGTCAACTGATCCACTGAATGCCCCTGTGCGATCAACCAACGCCAGCAAGTCATTGCGTCTTCGATACCGGCCGGACAAGGATGCTCTGGTGCTAAGCGATACTCGGGCACGAGCACCCGTGCGCGCGATGCGCGTGCGATGCGACTGGCGAGTTCGCGATGGGTGTTGCGAGAGCCTTTGGTGTAAGCCCCGCCGTGCAGATACATCACGACACGCGCCGGGTCGCTGTCCGCCAGGCTGATCCAGTCAGCGACTACGCCATCGCAGTCGATCGCTTCAATCTCAACGTCGTCCGGCAAAGGAAACATCTCTGCGACGGCTTCCATGTTCAGCCGCTGTTGCGCAATGGGCAGCGTCTCGGCGCTGGCGTTAGCCAACAACATGTTAACGATCTGTTCGTGCTCTGGGCTGGGCATGTTGCTATCCGATGATGTTATCCCGCAACGTCAGATCGCGCTTAGGCGTGTGCCGCCACGGGCTGATTGTCCATTGCGACGATCTCGGCCTCGATCCAGCGCTGAATCCGCGTGTTCACCTCGCGTATATCCTGCTCCCCGACCCACACTGGTTGACCGATGACAAACGTCACCGTGCCGGGGTGTTTGATGATGCCACGCCGTGGCCAGAACTTGCCGGCATTGTGCGCGACAGGGATCAGTGCGCGACCGGTCGCCTGTGCAAGCGCGGCGCCACTCATGCCATAACGACGAGTCTCCCCATGTCGTACGCGTGTTCCCTCCGGAAAAATCATCACGTTGACGCCGTCGTCCAGCAGCTCCGTGCCTTGTTGAATGATCTGGCTGACCGCGTTCCGGCCACCCTTCCGGTTGATGGCAATAGGGCGCAGCAATTTGAGCGCCCAACCAAAAATCGGTACCCATTGCAGCTCGCGCTTCAACACCCACGATTGCTCTGAAAAGATAACAATCTCGGCCAGTGTCTCGAAAGCCGAAGAATGTTTCAGCAAGAAAATCGCTGACTCGTCGGGCAGGTTCTCGCGACCTTTCACCTCAAATCGCACGCCGCACAACACACGAATGCTGGCCATGATCATCGCCGCCCAACCTTTGGCCACCGCAAAGCGAGTACGATAAGGCGCCCAGAACAACAGAATGATTGCGATCGCGTAAAACACGACACTGAAAAACATCCAGAACGTGAAGATCAGCGAGCCGAGCCACTGGCGAATAAAACTCATGCGGCAGCCCTCAACATGACCTCGGCCGCTGCTGCCAGATCATCGACCACGGTGACATTCGACCACCAGTGTGGCCGATCGCTCGCAGCTTGCCGCTCTGTCGCCTTACCTTTGCCGGTACGCACCAATATTAGCTGGCACCCTACCGTCTGACCTGCCTGTAAATCGCGCAATGAATCGCCGACCATCCATGCGCCAGGTAATGCGATACCCGTTAGCCGTCCGATCTGGTAGAGCATTCCGGGCTTTGGTTTGCGACATTCGCTATCTTCATCCGGACGATGCGGGCAAAACACAACATGTGCGATCTCGCCACCGGCGGCGCGAACCAGCCGCCGCATTTTGGCGTGCATGCGATAGACCGTCTGACGTGTGAACAAACCGCGCCCGATACCGGACTGGTTGGTCGCAACAGCAATGGTCATACCTGCGGACGAGAGCTTTGCGATGGCCTCAATGCTGCCCGCAATCGGTCGCCATTCGGCCACCGTTTTGACAAACGCATCGGAGTCTTCGTTGATCACGCCGTCCCGATCCAGAATTACCAAAGCCGTCACGGCGTCTGCCCTCAATGGGAGAACTGCAGTTCCGAGATGTCGGCAATCTCGAGGAACAAGGCGCGCACCTCGGCCAACAACGCCATGCGATTACGTCGCGTCGCGACGTCTTCCGCCATTACCATGACATCATCGAAGAACGTCGCCACCGGGTCACCGAGTTCGCACAGCGCGTGCAGCGCTTGTTCGTACTGACGCTCAGCCAACAATGGCTCCAATGTTTGCTGCGCAGCACTGAGTGCGTTGCCCAACGCGATTTCCGCCGGTTCCGCTAATGCGTCGGGGTCGAGCGTTGCCGTGGCGTCGATGCCGCCATTACGCAGGATATTGGCGATACGCTTGTTCGCGCCCGCCAGCGTTTGCGCCGCATTTTGCTGCACAAAACTGACCACCGCCTTTAAGCGCGCGTCGAAATCTGCCATCGACCGCGGCTGGCGCGCGCTGACCGCTTCGAATAAACCGGGCGTCTCCCCGGCGGTGGCCGACTGGTAGTAATTACGTAATCGCTCGAGCACGAAATCGTACAGGTCTTCCGACAGCTCCGGATGTTCGCTGACGTCGATCGGCTGTTGCTGCACGGCAAGCTCGAGCAACGCGGGCAAGTCGATATCGAGTTGGTGCTCGATCAGGATGCGCAGCAAACCGAGTGCCGCACGTCGCAAGCCAAACGGATCGCGGTTGCCGGTGGGCCGTTTCCCAATAGCGAAAATACCGGCGAGCGTATCGGCGCGATCAGCGATAGCCACCACCATGCCGGTCTTGCTTTCGGGTAGGCGGTCGCCGGCAAAACGCGGCAAGTATTGCTCGCGAATGGCTTGCACCACCGCATCCGGCTC
>JBCAZB010000068.1:0-10021 GCA_038533315.1 Pseudomonadota bacterium
CTCGTGGCGAGGGAATCTACATGGGCGACGGAGAGCTCTATTTCACGGCCACATCTGGAGGCCTGGCAAAAGAAGGACAAGTCTTCCGGCTGCAACCGCCACGAAGACAACGAGACGCGGATGTATTGGAGTTGTTTTTTGAAAGTGGGGTCCGCGAACAATACAGCTTCGGTGACAACTTATGTGTTGCTCCGTATGGCCATTTGGTCGTTTGTGAAGATCAATACACCGACGTGGTCGTGAACTATCTACGCGGCATCACGCCCGCGGGCGAGAGTTATCCCATCGCCAAGCTGAATACACAAACAGAGTTAGCCGGTGCCTGCTTCTCACCCGATGGCCGCACGCTGTTTGTGAACGCCTACAGCCCGGCAACAACATTTGCGATCCGCGGCCCGTGGCCGGTGTGACAAGCGTCACGGCGACGATAATCGCTTCACAGGTAAGTGCTGGCTGATTTTCATTCCTGCATCTCGGCCTTGGGTAGCAAATCTCGTCGAACAAGAAACCCGAAGCTGCCGAAATCGAAACTGACGGCATCGTCCCATGCTGGCTCGGCCGCCATCTCACCGGCCATGACTTGATCAAACGCCTGCAACACTTCGGTAAGCTGGCTCGGAGGTTCACGCGGTGTATTGTGTGCCGGGAACAACGCCGTAAGGCCCGGCGCGAGCGCTACAAGACGTTCCAACGATGCGCGGTAGCGTTGCATATCGGTTTCATCGGCGAACAACCAGATCGGCCCTGCGTAGTAGGAATCACCCGTCCACAAAAAACCGGTTGCACGTTCCAGCAGGGCCATTGAATCCTCGGTGTGTCCGGGAATGGCGATAACCTCCAGCATCCGGCCGCCCAGATCGAGTTGGTCACCATCGGCGATGGTTCCGGTCGGAGAAAACGCCCGGATCACGTGATCCTCTGCTGTCAGTCCGTTGGGCAGTGGCTTACACAAAGCCACGGGTGACGCCTCCAGGCGCACGCTATCGTCGTCCACACCTCGACTTCGCAATCGAGTGAACGCCGTGTCCATCACGCGAATGTCATCAAACTGGTAATTGCCGCCAATGTGGTCGATGTGGCTGTGCGAATTGAGGACGGTTACCGGTCGCGCCGTCAATTGATCGACCACCGCTCGGATATCGGCAATGCCATTGCCGGTATCAAATAACAACGCACGATCGGCGCCGACGATCAGATAAGAGATGACCTCCTGCCACTGGAATGGCTCGTAGATGGCGTACGTATCCGCAGCGACTTCGTAGACTTCGAACCAATCGTTGCTGGCCAGGTGTTTTTCAAACTGGGCATAGGCCGGCCTTGGAAGCTTCCGGCAGAACTCGGCAAGCTCAGAGGTTTCTTGTCGCGGTGCGTTATCACTGGCACAGGCCGACGTCAGGATTGCGAGAGCAAGCAGGAGGTTTCTGACGCGGTTCGGCATGCGAAGACTGTAGCAGAAACGCACCCAAAGCGATGGAGGACGGACAAGTCTACATGAGTGTCTCGAATCGAAAGAGTAGTTACTTTAGCTGCTACCCCGGCATCGGTTGCCACGCTTCGGCGGGAGCCATAAGCTACACACACCAACCACAGTGCGATCAGATTAATGGCCAAATGCTATAGATGTGAAGCAACGCTGACGGGTGACTTCTGCGCAAAATGCGGTCATCCCGCAAAGCAGCCTCGATTGACGGGCACCCACCTCGCCTCGGAGCTTGCCAGCATCTTCAATTTGGAGCGAGGGTTTTTCTACACCATTCGCGAGATGCTGCTCCGACCCGGTATCGCCACGCGAGGCTTCGTACTCAACGATCGCACCCGGCTCGTCAAGCCGATCATTTTTGTCATCGTCTGTAGTTTCATCTACACATTCGGTCAGCAACTGTTTGGCTTCGAGGACGGCTATATCAATTATGGCGACTCGGAACCGACGACAACACTTGCCATGTTCACATGGATCTCCAACAACTACGGCTATGCGAACACAGGATTAGCGTTGTTTACCGCCGTCTGGGTGCGGCTGTGCTTCTCTCGATACGGCTACACGATTTTCGAAATTCTGGTCATGCTTTGCTATGTGATTGGCATGATCATGTTATTCATGACCGTGATCGGGACTGTTCAGGTGACGATAGGCCTGCCGATTTTCCAGCTGGGCGCATTGGGCACTTTTCTATACGCACCGTGGGCGATCGCCCAGTTTTTCGACAAGGGCAGATTCTGGAACTACCCAATCGCATTTTTCTGCAACATCGCGGGACTGTTGTCGGCCGTGTTTTTCGTCTTGCTGCTCGGCAACACAATCACTGCGTTAAGCGGAGCCTGAGGTGAGTAAGATCGCGGGAAACCGGGCGCGAACCGGTTTAAGTCATAGGATTCTCTGAGAAGTTGCCTTAGTTATCTAAATCGGTTCGACCGCTAACACTTCTCTATGCTTGCGCAGCAAGGCAGATGCCAAATCATATGGCTTCTTGCTCGCTTGTTGCCATCGGCGGAGAGAAATATTCTAATGTGGACACCCACACAACTCAGCACACCGCCGAGAAATCGGTATGTCGGCTGTTGAATGCGGCAGGTATCGTTGAGCCATGCCTCGACCACGAAGACAATTGGTTTGTCCTGATAACACGCCCTACTACCATGTCATGTCACGATGTGTGCGGCGTGCTTTTCTCTGTGGCGTTGATCACTACTCGGGCAAGAGCTACGAGCATCGTAGGCAATGGATCGAAGATCGGGTGCGTGTACTTTCGAGTATTTTCAGTATTGATGTTTGCGCTTATGCGGTGATGAGCAATCACTATCACCTAGTCGTTCGCATCGACACTGCGGCGTCTAAGACATGGAGCGACGAAGAGGTGCTTGCCCGCTGGACGACCTTGTTCAAGGGCCCGCTGCTAGTACAAGACTATCTGGCTGGTAATGTACTGAGTGCCGCGGAAACAGAAACGCTCGCCGACATCATCAAGATCTATCGAGCAAGGCTATCGTCACTCAGCTGGTTCATGCGTTGCTTGAATGAGCCGATTGCAAGGCGTGCGAATGCGGAGGATCAGTGTACCGGACACTTCTGGGAATCACGATTCATCTCACAAGCCCTGAAATCTGAAAGGGCGCTGATCAGTGCCATGGTTTACGTCGACTTAAACCCGATACGGGCCGGCATCGCGAAGACTCCCGAAACCTCTACGTACACCAGTATCAAAGAAAGACTACAAGCAATCGGCGATCCAGACCGGACCAGTCGTGCCCTGACGAAAGCGGTACGGCGGTTACTCGATACCAACGAGATACGACGGGCACCGACAACGATCAAGCCACTGCTCCCGTTTCGGAATAAATCAGCCAATACTCGGGAAGCCGCACCTGGCGTATCGCTACCCATCAAGTTTGACGACTATATTGCGTTGGTCGACACGACGGGACGCATAGCGATTGAAGGTAAACGCGGGCGTATTGCGGACACTCTGAAGCCCATACTCAAAAGGCTGGATAGTCAGGCACAGCAGTTTCTTCAAGCGAGTACACAATTCAGTAAGCACTATCGGGCTGGCGATATCGTTCAATCAAAAACGAAGTAACAAATTCACTGCCGAAACAATCGAGCTTCCGCTCGAGAGCAACGCCTGCCCGAGACAAAACCCAAAACTTCCAAACTCCATTGACATGATTATTGTGGGATAGAATTTTTCGCCCCATTCATTGATACAGAGCGCAGGAAAATGACTGCAGGTTGTGTGCCTGTCCTATTTGTCCTCTCTTTTCGCTCAGTAGAGATCGAACGCCATTCGTAGAAGGACAATCGCACAGGCAACAAAAAAGCCAACCAATGGGAGATTGATCAGACGGACAGCCCACCTCATCCTGGAATCCGTCTTATCCGACTGCCCGTTCACAAGTTCCGCTATGCCCGTCTCACCGCCTAATGCATCGATGGACTTACCGATGACTTTGTACAGCACGAAATACGCAACGATACAAATCAAGAGCCATTCGAGCCGACTAAATGGAAACTCGTATTCACTGTTCGGATCCGGGCGTATTAGTCCGGTAGCACCAGCGACACCGAAAACGAATATTGGCCACAATGCAATTAGCAGCAATAAGCAGTGTATTACCGCGTCTTTCCGATCGCCCCAGGGTTCCTTCTTACGCCAGTATTCGAACCAATAGTCAAGCAGGGCGGCATAAACAGCGATCATGACACCGATAACCTACTTGCGCGCCCAGTCACACACCAAAGACCCAGTTAGCGTTACTGCTCCGAGATGGGCCGGGATGGCTTGGGAGCGACACATCTCCTGCCTGACATAGCTCAGTGCTCCATCCATCAAACTTGCCTTTGTTATCTCGACCTAGTCTGCCAGCTCAACAAACTGTAGTGGAATTCTTCCGAATGAAGTTCTCACTATTTCTCCCGTGCAGTACTTTACGGGATCATCCCCAAAGGTGGCTGGGACGATTCCTGAGTCAAACAAAGACACAACTTGAAGCGAAAACTCTGCGGGGCCTTCTTTTGTTGTGACTTGACCAACCAGAACGCGCACAGAGTGTCCAATACACGCTCTACTAATCTCGTTGGTAGACGTACCGAACGAAACGCCGAGGAACAGGGCAAAATTTCTGTCACCGATAGGTGGCTCGTCAGTCAATAACGCATCACCATCAAGATTTTTCGATTCATGAATCACACCCTCAACAAGGTATGCTTGCCTCGGCTTTAATTCAGCGCACGTGCGTCGGCAGTCGGCTACCGAAATTGGATTGTCCATCGCTTTTTCGATGGAGTAATCATCGACCTGACCAAAACAACCGACTGATACCACCAAAAACACCGAACCGGATAGCGAGCGAAAAAACTTCATTTAAGCGATGCCACCTACGCATACTTCCAAAACGTCAAGAAACCCAAGAGAAGTAAGCTTAAGAAAAATCCAACGATCAACCACTCGAGCGCCTTCTGCGCGTGCGTTACAGCACTTGCGCCTTGGGACTGCAGCCGCTTGGCAGTCTTGACAATTGGCCTTCCCAGGACGAACCCCTTGCATAGCCTATGCACAACGAAAGCCAGACCACCACCGATCGCCACTTTTGCTACCGGACTAGCAGACGCAACTAGCCCTTCTGGGTTTGGAGACACTACACCTAAAATCGCCAGACCAAAGAACAGGATCATCGCCGAGAATGTGACTATCACGAAGCACAAATCCGCTAATTGGTCTAACGCTTCTTCCGGACTAAGCGTAGGTTGTCGACCGGTAATTCCGAGCAAGGCACCTGCGAGCAGAGTATCTATTTGCATAGAATACCGTTCAGTTTGTGTTGCACAATCATCAAATAGGTTGGTTCTCGATACACCTAACTCTCACCTGCACTACATCGACCCAGCAACCGTCGAATACAGCCCAACCATCGCGAAGCCCAGAATGGCCAAAACGATGATGCCGAGCATGACGTTCTGCGTCACGGATGAGCCAGGACGTTTCGGTTGATCGAACCATTCTCGATCAAGTTTTTTGACGCCGATGAAATGACCAAGGTCAGCGGCGTGTTCGCCACATTGCAAAGCACCTTCGCAGGCGGCGATTAAATTTCTAAGTCCAGCCTCATCACCCAAGAGGTATCCGTCGTGATCGGCCCATTCGGCGCCGTCGATCAACTTCGCTGTCGATTGTTGGTTGTCTTCGCTCACTGCCAGTCCCCGTGCACCCATACAACAAGCACACGCAGCAGCCGACGACCGGCCGCGCAGATGCTTGTCGCATAATGCTAACGCGTTTGGTAGAGGTTCAGAAGTCGAGCGTAAAGCGCAGCCACACGCGAGATGCTGCTTCAAACTGGCCGAGCAGTCCGTTCGGATCACCGTCGATCCAGTCGTAGCCTGCACTAACGCTGACGCGATCGGTCGCTTGCCAGGCGAGTGACGGACGCACGATCGTGTCGCCGTCCGTTAATGACTGCAGCCACTCGGTGCTGATGCGCAGCGTGTCGTTCGCGAAGTCCTTGTGTGCTCGCAGCGTCGTCAACACATCGAGCTCTCGGCGCACGAGCGCTTCGGACGCATCGGTCAAATAATCGGCACCAATCTGTGCATTGATGAAGATGCCACTTGTCGTGCGCCAATCCAGTCCCGCACCCGCCAGCCAGCGTCCCGTCTCGACAACCACCGGCAAGCCGGACTGCAACGCGTTGACGGGTTGCGCATCAATGTACGCGGCCTCCATTCGCCATACCCGCTCGCCCGAAGTGTGTTGCCAGGTTGCGCCGATCAATGTGCGCTCGCGATAGGTCACTGCCACGTTCGTACCATCCAGCTCAAACACCGGTTCAGTATCGGGACCATGGATCGCCACCACGCCGAAGTCGCCATTGCCAATCGTGCGTTCGGTTCGCACACCCCATGTTGCCTGCCCGCTGCGGCGCACTGTCAGCGGTGGCAACGCAGCACCGGGCGGAATACCGCCTCGTAGCCGCGGCGCTTGCGGGAAGAACGTGTCGCCCGGGTTCGCAAATTGACCGGCCGTATCATCCGGCGTCACTGCCAGATCCCAGCGCCAATCACCACGACGAAACTTCAATCGAGCGCCCCAACGGGTGAGCCGCTCTGGCCGCTGCGGCGAGAACACGGCATCACGACGTCGTGTTGCGGCAAAGCGATCGGTCACTTGGATGCCATCGAGTACCCCCCAGGCAATCGCTTGCTTACCGAGCGTCAGCACAGTCCCGCGCCGACGCCAGGTAACGACCGTCCGGTCGATTTCCACTCGGGCATCGCCACTCACCGCTGGGCGCGACAGACGAGAATACGTGTCGCGACTGCCAAGTCCGGTACCGGCATCGGCGTATTCCAGCCGCAGCGCTCCATCGAACTGCCAACGGCCCGGCATATCGATACGCGTATCCGCCAACACCGTGAAACGGTTAAGGGCCAGCGAAGTACTGTCTGTTTCCACCCCGAACCAATAATCCGCGGCTAACGACGTCGACCGAACCCGCCAGTCGTCGGCCGCATGGGCGATCATCGGCAGCACGCTCATCCATGCGATGAGAGCAACGAAACGCACGGTGCTACTCGACATCAGGCACACCGTATTCGAGAGACGTCGGCGCCAGCACTTCCATGTCGAGATCTGGCACGTGACGCATATCCGAAAACTGCACATGCGTCTCGTGTCCGCTCTGTGCATTGCTGACGACAAAGTCGAGCGCGGTCCACGCACCGCCAATCAAATCCAACTCACGCACTTCGACATGCTTGAGCGGCTTGCCCCGCACATCGTGATAGTCGATCTGCAGCGGGAACCCCGTCTCGGTATCCACCACTGCCGTGAACGCCGCGTAGCCCAGCTCGTCGGCGATAGCCTGCGACTTCGCAGTGCCGGTTAGCACCGGCAGCTCGCGACCATTCACCTGCGCGCTACCACCCGACGAGAACTCCCAATCGTCGAGACCAAATTTGAAATTGTCCTTGATGTCGCCGTAGGTCAGGTCGGTGCCCAGAAAATAGTCACCTCGGTCGGAGGTCGGCAGTCGTCTCACCCGTTCAGTCGCCGGTAAAAACAGCCAGTTCTCGTCAGTCGCCTGCACATGGTCGTAGCTCAGGAACGCGGCGTCTTCGATGCGACCGGGTGCGGTGAAGTAAATCGCGATGCGCGTTGTGTCGGCCTGTTCCGAGTGGATCATCAACGCCTCGCGATGACGTGTTCGACCCGCTTTGTTCTTGAGTGCAAAGTGCATCGTGCCAACTCTGCCTTCGTTAGCGGGCCGCTCTGCGACGAGCTGTGCCAGCGCCATTGCGTCTTCGACCGGCGCCATCTCAGCTACCGACAATGGTGACATCAATACGAGCATTGTCATGATGAACTTACGCATGTTGGTGCACCCGCCAGTTCGTGACCCGCGACGCGGTCGCGAGTAGTCCCGGCACGATCACTAGTGCGCCGAATAAGGAACCGATGGCACCGACAGACACCAGCATGCCGAACCAGCGCAATGGCGGCGCAGAGCTGATGCAAATCACTGCCAGCGCAACGCCAAGCGCCACAGCCGAATAAAAACAGGCGCGGGCGACCACCTGATAGTCACCCTGCATCGCCGTGGCGATGTTGTCGCCTGCTGCGAGTCGCCGCCGCAAATGAGAGATAAGGTGTATCCCGAAATCGACACCCAAGCCGGTTGCGATCGCCGTAGTCATAGACGTCGCGGGTGCGATATCCACGCCGAGCAGACCCATCGTCGCGTAGACCGCCAGCACACCAACCACCAGCGGCATCATCGCCAGTGCAGCGAATACGAAGGAACGGAAGACAATTAGAGCCGTAAACAACACCAACGCACTCGCAAGACCCAGCCCAACAAAGTGGTTGTTCGCCAACTGATCCATCCAGCCGTTGTTCACGGCAACACGACCGCTCACTTCTGCTTGCAATCCACTGTCGCTCGACCAGGAAGTCACCATCGACTCGAGTGCGGCGACAGTGTCGCTGGTCGCCGAGTAGCGATCGGTAGATAGCTGCGCGCGCAACAGCGCCTTGTCGTAGTCGTAACTGATTTCCTGCTTGAAATCCTCTGGGGCACCGGAGGCTTCGTACAAGAACAAATACTGCCCCGGAGCGCGCGCAGACTCCGGCAATATGCCGGACGGAGCACCGGTCAGTACGCTGTGCATCAAGCTCAGGTACTCATCGATACCGCTGACTTTGGCGACCAATGGCAGTTGCTCCATGTCGTTGCGCAGCTGAGCGATGTGAGCCAACGCGCTGGGTGTGAGCAAATCCTCGCCGGATGGCGCTTGCACGACGACATCTAGGAAGTTGATACCGCCCAACGCATCGTTGATTGCGATGTCGGCGCGACGCACCGCATCGTCCTCGACAAAGTATCGCTGGCGCTCGTAGTCAAAAGCTGCGTGACCCGCATAAAAGCCAAACACACCGATCACCGCCATCACGACCCATAGCGCCGCCGTCGGTCGTGCCACGGCGAAGCTCGACAGCCGGCCTAGTATTTTTGTGAGCACACTCGAATTGGCCGCAGCACCGTGCCGTGGTTGGACATCGCACAACATCAGGATCGCCGGTAGTGCCGTCAAACTGAGCAGCCAGGCTGCCGCGACGCCTACCGCAGCAAACTGCCCGAATTCGCTGATCGGCTGCATAGCCGCGCCGAACGACAAACCGATGAAAGCAGCGATCGTTGTGATGCTGGTTAGCGTCACTGGCAACCACGTGTGTTGCAGTGCTTCGCGGACTGCGGCGCGTGCATCCATTGTGCGACGCGCTTTCATATAAAACGTCGAGATGTGCAGCGTGTCGGCGACTGCAATCGCCATGATGACCACCGGTAACGCGGTCGTGATCAGATAATAGCGCGCACCCAGCCAGCCCATGCAGCCGATCGCGATAGCGGCCGAACCGGCAATAACAAACAGCGGCCCGAGCAAGGCTTTGCCCGTTCGTAAAGCAACGAACAGAATCAACAACACAGTGACAATCGCGGCGGGCACAAAAACCCGAGTATCGGTATCGACCATGCCCGACAACCGCGCGTTCATCGCCGCGACGCCTGCGACATGAACGGTCAACACCTCCCCCGTCGCAACGGTGACGGCCGCTTTGATGGCAGCGACGGTTTCACCGGCATGGTCCGGATCCTCCACTGGCGCGATGATGGTTGCCATACGTGTGTCGGCTGATACGAGCAAGCCCGTCAGCATCGGCATCGATTGATAGCGAGCTACGGCGATCGCAACATCACCATCACCCGCGATGGACTCCGGCAAGATGGGCTCGACGAGCAAGTCGCCATCGTCACTGCTGATCGCGTTCTCGGACGCAAGACTGACGACATCGGCATACTTCACGCCGTCCACATCGCGCACCGCTTTATCGGCACGCCGGAGCGCATTCAACGCATCAACGGAAAAGATACTCTGGCCTGGCGCAACTTGCAGGCCGATGACGACCGGGTCCTCCAGACCAAATACATCGCGCGCTGCATCACGAGCCAATGCCGCAGGATGATC
>JBCAZB010000069.1:0-9971 GCA_038533315.1 Pseudomonadota bacterium
CGGCTGATGCAGCGATAGACAAATTAGTGCGGCTGAGCACAATGATCATCAAAGGGAGATTGACGTGAAGAAACTATGTTTATTGCTGACGGGCGCTGCGCTTGCCGCATCGGCAAACGCAGAGCAGTACGACTGGGAGGTTGGCGCTAACCTGTCCTGGACGACCACCGAACAGACTATCGGCCTTTTCGGGCCCGGCGGCAGCCCGGGAAATCTGCAAATAGAGAGTGATGCCAACGCCATTTGCCTCGGTGCCACCTGGTTTTATGAGGGCCTTGAGATTGGTGAAGGCCCGCGCACAGAAGCCCCCTTCTTATCGCGGACATCATCGATATCGTTCTCCTATTCACGTGTCGACTTTGATAGCACGACGACGAGTCCGGTAGATGCGCCGATGAGTAGCTCCGGAGACAGCGATGGTCTGGGTTTCCGAGGCCGCTATGTTTGGAAAGATAGCGGCTGGTTCGCCCTGGGCTCGTATTCGCGGTCAGATGCATTTAGTGATGCCACCGTCACGACATTGACCGCCGGCGTCGGCCGCTACATCGCGCGCAATACCACCGTCAGCGCTACGTTTGGCCGCACCGAAGTGGATACGGATGTATTTGACGACACGTCATCCGGCATCATTCTAGCGGCGAAACATATTGGCCAGTTCCGTAATCAATGGCGCTATGGTTTCGACATCGATGTCTCGAATCAGGAGTTCGGTGACGTCAACGGGCAGTATGGCCTCGGCTTTTCGCTGTTCCCCAACGACGATCTGGTCCTTGCGTTCAATACGACCGGTCAAATCGGTGGTAGCAACAACGAGCAACAAGGGTATCGCTTATCTGGCGGCTGGTTTGTGTTGCCTGATCTCGAGATCACCGCGGGCTATGATTGGGTCGATGTCGACAGTGACGAGTCGGTAGACATAGACACCGACGGTTTTAATATCGGCGTTAACTACCGGTTTTAAAGTACGCGTAAATCGAAGCTAGAGCAGGTCATCGCGCAAAGGGAGATTGATATGATGAAACGTGTACTGATTATTACCATCGCATTAGGTGCCATCAACGCTCATGCCGAGGAATACGATTGGGAAGTGGGGGCGGGATTCGCGCGGACCACTATCGATAGCAGCATTCTGATACTGGGCAGTGATGGCCCCCTGCGATCGCTCCCTTTTGAAAATGAAGCCGATGCCATTGACGTCAGCGCACAGTGGTTTCTGGACGGTCTCACGATCGTGGATGGACCGCGTACAGAAGCACCATTTCTTTCGAGAGCCTCGTCATTGTCGTTCGCATACTCTCGTACCGAGTTTACCGATGTCATTATCAATACCGACGGCAGTACCACTAGCAACACCGAGGACACTGATGCGTTAGGTATCGCGGGCCGCTATGTTTGGAGGGACAGCGGTTGGTTTGTCAACGGTTCCCTCGGTCGCTCCGATGCCTTTGGAGATGCGACGGTCGTTACACTGACCGCTGGCGTTGGTCTCTACGTTGCTGCCAATACGACGGTCAGTGCGACCGTGGGACTCACGGAAATTGAGACAGATTTCTTCGACGACGATTCGTCCGGGATCATTGTCAGCGTCAAGCACATTGGCAACTTCAACGACCAATGGCGCTACGGCGTTGCGGCCAACGTGTCGAACGAGGAAGCCGGTGACGCGGATGGCCAATACGATATCCAATTCTCGCTGTTTCCGAATGACGAAATCAGCTTCCGTTTTGACACGAGTGGTCCGTTAGGTAGCAGCAGTTTTTCTTCGCAAAGCTATGGACTGAGTGGTGGCTGGTTTGTACTGCCGGATCTCGAAATCACCGGCGGCTATCAATGGGTCGATCAGGAAACGAGCGAGTTCATAGAAACCGATATCGACGGCTTCTGTCTTGGTGTGAATTATCGCTTTTAAGCGAAATTAGCACGCTCAGGCGAATCCATCCAAAACCGTTTTGCCAATAACGGAACCGCTTTCCTGCAGAACGTGTGCCTCGCTCAGTGTCTCAACAGACAGCCCACCCAGGTTGCGGGTTGCCGTCGTGACGATATCGCCGGCGTCCACCATGTCTGCGACTCGATTCAACAGCTCATGCTGGTACACCATGTCGTCGGTCTGGAACATCGACCGCGTGAACATGAACTCCCAGTTGAAGCTCAGGGCTTTCGGTTTCATCGATGCCACATCCACACTCGCCGGGTCGTCGATGATGGCAATGCGGCCGCGTGGCTCGATCAGTTCCACAATCGCCGGCAAATGCTGATCGGAGGCTGTTAGAGCGGCCACGTAGCGCGGTGTCAGACCCAGCTCGGCAACCTGCTGCTGCAGCGATGCATGATGGTTGATCACATGGTGCGCACCCATCTTCTTGACCCACTCCACGGTATCTTGACGTGACGCGGTCGCGATGACGGTGAGTGCGGTCAGCTTGCGCGCAAGCTGAATCAAAATCGAACCGACGCCACCCGCGCCACCGATGACCAGCAGCGCCTGGTCGCTACCGCCATTTTCTGGAACGCCGAGCGATTCAAACAACAGCTCCCATGCCGTGATCGCCGTGAGTGGAAGCGCAGCAGCGTCGCCAAAAGACAATGAAGTCGGCTTGCGACCTACGATACGTTCATCCACAGCATGAAATTCGGCGTGCGTTCCGGGGCGAGTCAGATCACCCGCATAGAACACAACATCTCCGGCTTCGAATCGAGTAACAGCATCGCCAACACGCTCGACAACCCCGGCTGCATCATAGCCAAGCGTATGAAACGGCCAGGCAGGTTCACGACCACCTCGCACTTTGGTATCCACGGGATTCACAGAGACCGCTTTGACTCGCACCAACAGGTCATGCGGACCAAGCTCCGGTACCGACAGATCTTGTTCGCTGATTGCACCCTCACCGTCAATCGGACCCGGCTGTGTGTATCCCAGTGCTCGCATGCATGCTCTCCTGCGCAACAATCCAACATCAAGGCGTAGTGTAACCAGCGCTGCGTCAGCTTTCAGGGTGTCTAGCTCGAAAACAGTATTCGGAAAGCAAAGACAGCGTGAATCGTGTGACTGTCGCAGCTATCGATCAGGCAAATAAAAACCCCGGCCGAAGCCGGGGTCGTCGGGGGTGGCCGGAGCCCCACTCCAGCCCAGAGAGCATGACCAGGGGGTATCGGGCCCGAGTCATACTATCAATAATGATTATCATCTGTAATTGCAAATGATTCTCATTAGTAATAGAGTATACGCGTATCGAATTTGTATAGCAATGGGGACAGCATGGCTGCACAAGATCAGGAAATTATGGTTCGTAGTTTGAGCCACGGGGGCCAGCTTTTTATACACGCAATACGACGCTGGGCGCTGGCTATGGCAGAGCAGCGCTGCTTTGGTTGTGACATGCAAGCAGAGTACGAGGCGATGGATATGCTCGATGCATTGCCAATCATCAACGAAATGATGTGCTTCATGTCGCGGGCGGCGAGCTTCAATTACGCCATATGTCACCCGGATCGCCCGGAGCTCGATAGTGACGAAGCCGCGATTCTGGCCATGATGCGCGCGGTACAACGTAGCGATAAAGATGTTGCAGTAGAGTTGGCAACACACTTTTTCCCTGGCCCATTCGCGATGACATTCCTGCGCATCGCACGCGCCTATACAGCCGTTCTCGATGAGAATCGTATCTCTTTGGAAGGTACGCGGCGCTTGTTCGTTGTGCCTACGCCAGTGGCAGCAACCCATTGAGTACCGCCACGATGCAACGTCCATGGGTAGCTCGAGCGTGGAAGGCAGCGCGTATTCTGCTCTACGTGACACTCGGCACAGCCTTGTATGCGGCGAGTTGGGTATGGGTATTGCAGTACGCCGAATAGGGCGACTAGTCACCGTATCAAGTAGGGCCTGAATCGGCTGCACATAGAGGGCAGGTTTCTTTCAGAACTAAATAATCCTCTTGTTTACATCAGGCGGACACAACCCCGATCACTAAACTATTGGGTAATACACTTGTCCGATATCCAGTAAGCTCTGGCTGTCTGGAGAGGAGGGTATGGTGAGTAAGGTACCAATGTTATCAAGGACGTCGGCGACGGTGATCACGATGGTCGGTACGTTCGCATGCGCGTTAGTCGCCTGCTCCAGCCAGGATACGCCAGCCCAACAAACCGCTACCGGTGATGCACAGACGGCCCCTGATGTAAGGTCGCCAGCAAGAACCGTTACGCAACCGGCAGCGTTGGAAACGTCGCTGTGCTTTTTGAACCAAAGCGCCACCAGCACCAGTGGTTTAAAACTCAATACGGCAAGGGCCGGCGCGCCGGGCGGCACTTATACGGGCCGTATTCACAACGAGAAAACCGGTTATTGGGCTGGCTTCACAACGATACTCAGTAATGGTATCCGCGGTGCACGCAACGAGGTGCGCTTCGACGCGGTCACTGAAGTCGATGGTGATACACAAGAAACGACGCAACGCTGGTCCTTCTCGTTACAGGCTGCCGAGTTGATCGGCGAAATTGGCGCCGATGGTGCACCACTCAACCGGCGCATCAAGTTGCAGCGTAGCGATTGCGGGGATATGGAAGAAGCACTTGGCTATGCGGTGCCTTGACCATCCGTTGGTAACGTAAAGTAGAACGTCGTTCCAACACCGGGTGTCGACTCCAACCAGATTTCTCCACCGTGACGCTCAATGATTTTGCGTACGATCGTGATGCCGACGCCAGACCCGCCGCCGTATTCGTCGTTGTGATGCAAGCGGCTGAAGATTTTGAACACTTTATCGAATGATCTGGCGTCGATGCCGATACCGTTATCCTGCACACAGATCACCGGATTGCCGTCACGGTTCGCGTGTTCGCCAGTAGCGACGCCGACCTTGATCGATTTGTCGACACGATCGTTGTATTTGAGCGCGTTGGAAAACAGGTTCTGAAACAACACACGGATGCTTGCAGGCTCTGCTTTTATTACTGGCAGCGCGGGATCAATACTGATCGTTGCGGCATCGGCGTCTGGCAGTAATGTCAGCGCCTCTCGGGCTGCGTCGGCAAGACTTACAGTTTGTAGGCTCTCGCTCTCTTCGGAAATCCGTGCGAACTCAAGCAGGTTGGCGACCATGCGCTCGCTTTGGCTGGCCAGCGCACTGATTTTAGTGATGCGCTCATTCAGCGCTGCGGGCATATCGTCGGCCCAATCTTCCTGAATGAACTGCACCAGACTGTAGATGCCGCGGAGCGGTTGCTTCAAATCGTGTGACGCGATGTAGGCAAACTCATCCAGTTGCTCATAGGAACGCATCAGCTTGGTCTGGTTTGTACGGCGTACGGTGATGTCGTCTACGGACCCAGCTAGACGTTTGACTGCGCCATTCTCGTCCCGAATCGCTTTGCCGCGCAGGTGAATCCAGGCGAATCCCCCGTTGCTCTTTTTGACGCGCATTTCGATATCGATCTGCGATTTCTTGAAGCCATCGCGACCAAGTTGCTGACGCAGCAACGGCAGGTCATCAGCATGCACCAGCGCACGGAAATGGCGCGTTGTGGGCTTAAAGGAGGGGTCCGTGATACCCAGCATCTCTTTGGCCCGATCGGACCAGAACATGTCGTCGTTGGCTAGATCCCAATCCCAAATACCCACCGATGAACCGGCCACCGCCAGCGCATAGCGTTCCTCGCTGGCTTGCAATGCCTGTTGGCCCTCGATCAGATGGGTGATATCGCGACCGATACACACGATGTAAGGCGTACCCGCACTGTTTTCGAAACGAATTTTGCGGGTAAGCAGCGTAATGCGTTCGCCCTTCGGGGCATCGATTGTCTCTACGGTCGTCGACTCGCCTTCCTCAAATGCTACTTTGTCGTGATAGAGAAAACCTTCCGCCTGGTCTTGTGGATACTCCTCGACTGTCGTGTAGCCGATAATCTTGTCGTGCATCTCCGGTGGATACACGTTAAAGAAGGCCGGGTTGGCCATCACGATACGAAAGTGCTCGTCCTTGACGAACACGAGATCAGGGATATTGCGCACCACAAGGTCGAAAAACCCGGGTGCCTCCAGCACCGATTGATGTGCGGTTTTAAAAGCGCCGGTATCGGGCGTGTCCATCTGCCTGACTGTGCTCTTGGCCATAGTGTCCCATCGATGGCGGTCAGGATCCGGTGTGCCGCCAATAGTGGGGTTAGCGGTCAGACGAACATGTTCTTTAGTGCTTAACTCGCGAAGGAACCGCCATTACCAAACCCGTTTGACCATGATCTGTACGCTGCGGGGCTTGCCAGGTCGCGCTCCGAATGGTCTACGGGAGACGACATAAACGTCATCAGCCAGATTGTCGATGCGGCCGGACACCGTCCAGTCCTGATTGATCTGATAGTCTGCGGCAAGATCAACCAGTGTGGTCTCGTCAGAACCCTGCCCATCAGGAATTTCACCAGTACCCGCCTGATCACGCATTTGGTCGATGTAAGTCACAGCCATGTTGATACGCCACTTTGCTGCTACCAAGCCAATCGTCAAATTGGCACGATTTTCTGGCACGTAGGGCAATTCGAAACCAGCCTCGACCTCGCCGAACTGAGGGTTTGTTGATGAGAAGGCTTCCTGGAACTCAGAATCTGTCAACGTGTAGGTGACCGACACGGGCATCGAGAACCTGTCGGACGCGATCGAGAAATCGTGATTCCAACCGAACTCGAGACCTTGCGTCCTGACCTCACCCGCGTTGGTTTGGCTATCCAACTCATCAGGCAGACAGCCCGCGGAAATTGTGCATATGGCAGTTAGATTGCTGTAGTCATTCAGGAAGGCAATCGCTTCGAATCGACCGATATCGCTTCGTATCCGACCGCCGAATTCGTAGTTCACTGACTCTTCAAAATCCAGACCGTCGGTGAGCGATGGTGCGGCGGGTGAGAAGCCTTTGTGCACACCAAACAGGGCATCAACGTGTTCATTCACTGCATAGAGTACGCCGACACCGGGTAACACGACTGCATAGTCGTTATCCTGTTTTGCGGCCGCGATGCGGTCAGTGAAGCTGTTGGCAATGTACTCGAGGCGAAGACCTGGCACGATCTTCCATTTACCAGCACTGATTTCGTCGCGCGCCCATACCGAGAGGGCTTCCGTGTAGCCCGTGTTGTCCGTAAGAATCGCCCGTGGCTGACTGTTTTCAACTAAACGACCATCTAACTGCTCAAACCCGAATTCATCGTGCAATCTGCGCACACGATCAACGTGGAGCCGTGTGCCAATTCGCAGAGAGTGCCTGACGTTCTGCCCGAAACCCCATGACAAGCTGCCCTGTAATCCTGACGAGAAAAAGGAGCGATCATTGGTGCCAATCCGAATATCGTCGCTTGACCCACTCAATCCATCCGTGTCTGCGCCTTGGAGGATAGAGACGAACAACTGATTGAACGGGCTATCGGGCGTAGCCAATACATCGCGAATATTGGCATTGCTGAAGTTATTGAATTTTCGCCAGGCGCGATCAAACCATTGCGTATAGGCCGTCGCCTCCAAGGTGCCACCCCACAATGGCTGCGACCAATCGGCTCGTCCTGCTATCCAATCCCACTCCATCCGATCTAGCGCGCTGGCGCGGTAGCGACGAAGAGGATCGTCCCGTAAATCCGACTCGGTCAGCCCCAGATAGGTTTCATCGGACACCTCATCAGCATAGGTTAATCGCAACTGCAGATCGCCAGGTCCGATCGATAATGCAGACTTCAACACCAATTCTGTTTTCTCGAAACCGGTATCGCCACCTCCATCGAGTTGCTTAAATCCATCACTGCCGATGTGCATCAACTCGGCGGACAAGCCGGCGAAGCTCGTTGCTCCTCCGACTCTCGCATGCAGGTGCCGATAGCCATCGCTACCGCCGGCGAACTCAAGCATTCCCTCCATATCGGACGGCACCGGCGCAGAAATCAGGTTTATGGCACCACCAATTGTCTGCGGGCCGAATTCGATTGACGCCGGACCTTTGAAGACTTCGACGCCAACCATGCGAGCTGTCAGTGGAAAAAAATATGCCGCAGGTGCGGAATATGGCGCCGGAGAGAGCAGTACGCCATCCTCCATTAACGCGACCTTTTGACTGCGATCTGCGCTGCCACCACGCAACCCGATGTTTGGTCTCAAGCCTACGCCATCTTCTTCGCGCGAATAGACACCGGGCACTAGATTGAGCACGCGGTTGATATCGTTGTACTGAAATTCCTCCAGAGTGATCGTGTCGATTCGATGCGCCGATCCCGTCAACCGATCGGTTTCCTCAAAAATACCGCTCACGACAATTTCGTCGACTCGTCCGGCGTTGTCATCTTCGCTATCCGTTGTTTGCGCTATAGCGTCGATGCCAAGAGTTAAAAGTGCAGCGGAAAGCGCGGAAACAGTAAACAGTTTTTTCATTGTGACAGTTCCAGTCTGAGGGGCTGTTGCAAAGGGGGTGGCTCTATTGGTGATGACGTTATCCAATCCGCACGGCGGATACCGTCCTCGATGGACGCCAGATTCGCTGCCGGGTCGATCAACGGTTTCGCCGCGCGCCCATTTAGCGATACGTTAGCGTCGGCATAGACAGCAATGCGGGTGAAGCCCTGTCGTTCAAAATCATCACGAATATGATGCGCTAACTGCAAGATCATATCCGGCTGTCCGGCCATCTCACGGTATTGTTGCTCGGTCAGATAGTCGTGCGGTGATACAAGTAACACCTTCTGATCTGGTCCAGCGACCACGCGGTACATCAGACTGCCGGACTTCTCACGTAGCATGACACGCCACGAAAATCGCATGCCCTGCTCATGCCATAGAACAGTATCCGGATAGGCCCATTGGCGCAGCGGTATCGCAAACTGTAAAACACAAAACGCCGCTATCATGCTGAATGCGACAAGCTGGATAGGTCTTGGGCCCGCAGGTTGTGCTGGTGGAACGGTAATCCGCCTCGCTCCTTGCCACCCAAGTCTTGCAATAAGCTGACGCGGCCAATCACTATCGAAAAACACCAACACTGAAAATACCATGATGAGCGGGAACAGCCCGATGTTGAAGAACAGATGCGTGAAAAAATGGAAAACAAGAATAACGAGAAACGCGTACGGTCGAGTGCGATGCGACAACATGAAAGCGATAATGAATGTGTCGAACAAGAACGCAAACCAAGAAAAAGCAAAATGCACCCACGGTTGTGCCAGAAATGGCCCCAGAACAGGCATGCCGCTATGCGGCGGTAGCCAGATATTCAACGGTTGGGCGTGCAACAGCCAGTCTGTTTCAAACTTTGCCAGTCCCGCGTAGAAGTACAGCAAAGCCACCTGAAACCGTAGCCAATAAGTTTGCCATGCAGGCAGCGTATTCGATCTTGTCCGAGAATTGCGCCAGGCATCGATTGACCAAGCTCTGTGAGGGGACAAAAAACACAGGATCAGCGCTACTACGCTTATAAAGTAGTAGTGGTTCAGATAGGTCGTGACGTCCATCAGCTCGGCATAGGTAAACAAGCACCAGAACATGATGATGGCAAATCGATAGAACGCACCAATGCAGACCAAAAAAGCACTTAGTGCAATACCCGCGTATAGACAATACAACGCGAATTGGCCGGGAACCTGTACCCACGCGAAGCCCCAATACTTAAAGTGGAACTGAGGCTCGACGTAAAGCTGTTCGATCCAACCGTTGTGCATGAAGCGCAAAGCGCCGAAACACATCAGGCCACCGATCAAGATGCGAAAAACAGCTAGCGCCGCGATGTCTCTCGGCCGCATCAACGACTGAAATAATCTAGTGAGCCGGGGCCTCGCTGACGCTGGCGATGCTGAATGAACCATCTCGGTGATAAACGGACAACAAAACTTGGCTAGTCGTTGTCGCCGGCGGCAGATTGAGGCACGGCCAGACTCAGCGATGCGACGATGGGGCCACGGAATGTGTCCATAGCCGACTTGATCACACCGAGCAGCGCACAAGGCGG
>JBCAZB010000070.1:0-9916 GCA_038533315.1 Pseudomonadota bacterium
GTCGTCGTGCATGCGCTACAGTGAACACCATACTCCGCGAGGACCGACCGGATGGCTCAGCCGATTCGGAGCACATTTATTCGAGCCATAACTCGGCGCACTCGTCTGACGGCATTGGCCCGTCTTACCGGACAGGCTGTCGCGGCACTAATCTAAGGAGAACACGATCCGGGTAGGCGCCAGGCATTATTGGCCACCCTCCGCTATTTCTGGTACGTAGCGATAATGGCCAACGATCGGAAAATCGAACAACATGTCTTCAACTTCCGGACCGCGCCCGATGTTGTGTGCAATAAGCGGGCGTTGTCCATCCGCGCTGCGCTCGTGCAGCACGATTCCTATGTGCGGCGCTCCCCCGGGTAACCGCCAGGTCACCAGGTCACCCGGCTCAAACGAATCTGCGCCGGTCGTAGCCAGGACCTCCGCGTGCGCCTCGAAGAAGGTCTCCAGATTCGGCACGCGCCGATGATCAATATTGGCGTCAGGTGATTGCAGCCCCCAGATACGTTGAGACGGATAACGATCGAAATCCGCTCGCATGTCTTCGTGGACGAGCTGTTGTAGATCGACGCCCAGCGCGCGGTAGGCGCGTATCACAAGGTCCGTGCAAACGCCGATATGCGCTGGCACGTCGCCCCCCGGATACTCTAGCCTGCTATACCGACCGTCGTACACAACGGTTTCCCGTGTGCGCTCAAGTGCCGCATCTGTTAGCTGCAACGCCCAGGTTTCGGCGTGCGCTGCAGCGACTGTCAGGCAACTAAGTACCCACGCTATGATCCTGCCGCGTATCTGGAGCATCGCTCTACTGTCGCCTCTTTGTTGAGTCTCGTCTGATCAGCTTACCGTCGATCCAATATGACGATCCACCCCGACAACGAAGCCAATCCAGTTGTCGTTGACGAGTTGCTTAGGCTGCAGGCCGGTCACGGTTTTACTAGACTCAGGCTCAGTACACCGCCGGAGAGCATCGATGCAAAGCAAAACACGCCAGGCGTTTTACGCGATCAGCGCCCTTGTCGGCCTTGTCGCTACGTGGTGGCACAACCTGAAAGCCGGGGCACTGACCGCCGATTTTTCGCTACGACAATTCATAAGCGACAACTATGTTAACCACGCCTCGGCCTCCATCACGAATGACATCATCGTCGTCGCTATCGTGTTTTCGGTCTGGTGCTTTTTTGAGAGCCGCCGACAGGGCCTGCGCTACTGGTGGGCTTATGTCATCGCCACGTTCGCGATCGCACTGGCATTTGCTTTCCCACTGTTTCTTTTCGTTCGCGAACGCAGCCTGCAGCGCGGTCGACCCCCGAGCGACTAGTTCGATGCAGGGCGGTCCACAATCGGACAGACGCTATTGACCCGGATCTGGCCTTCAGCACCGGATGTCTCACCAGGGCCAAAGTAGCGGAGCCGCACCGCACTGACGGTACCCGACAAGAACTGGATCTTGGTCCGGTAGTCGTGAGGGTTGTCGATCGTGCCGGTCCTTGGCAAAAAAATGAACTCGCCGTTGCCGTTGACAGGAGCTGCTGCAGGTGCCGACCCGCCGCGCAAACTGAAAATAGGTTGGAACGTCATGCCGGCAATGTTCCAGTGCGTGGTTGTGACGACGCCTTCTGGATCTTCCCATCCCGGCCGGTCGGTCAGATCAGGCGATACAAGATCCACACGATACTGCACGGCTGGCATGCAGCCAGCTCCCTTCGGCATCGTCAGGCGGTCATTGATCCAAACAGCGCTATCGGGACAACCTGCGATGCTCGTGCCATCAGACACCGCCTGAAAACCGTCGCTCTCCCATGCTTGTACGTTTGGCGTAGCCGCAAAGTTAAAACATTCCTCGTTGTCGGCGCGCACAGTGAAACTCTGGGTACTCGAAATAAACGAGTCGATCGATGGTGCGAGCTCGCTACCTGGCGCAGGACTCTCGCGGAGATTGGCGACCACCTTGACCTCGTAGTCGCCAAGATTCAGCGCCGGCAATGTCCCGCGCCATCGGTTATTGCCGATCGATTCGAAAGCGACATCATGAGTGATGAAGCCACCGACAGGTGGTAGCAATGAACGAAACTCAGCGGAGACTCCCCGCACGCGCTTGTTCGCTATCGCCGGCAAGACAATCAAAGTCTCAACAACCGGTGGCACGCCCTGTTGTGCGCCGGTCACGCTGATATCGCGAATTCGTGGATCGTTTGTCGGCGCATCCGGGATCAGTTCGCATCCCATCAACACAAATGAAACCGCCAGCAGTAAGAGCCAGCGCGGACCGTGAAGAGGCAGTAACCGCATTGGAGTTATCCTGTCATTGTTGTTGTACTCCTAAACTGCGTCGAATCAGCGAATTATCTCGTCACCGCGTTACCGCCTCGTCGGCTTGTCGCGCGTATTAGGCGTGAAGTGATCGATGGTGCCATCTCCATAAGACCGCTCGACCTTTGACACGACGATATGAAACCCCTGGTACCAGCGTTGATAGTCCTTCTTGGCCTGCAAATGCTTGCGGTAGCGCGAGAACGTTTTCAAGCTTGCCTCGTCTCGCCAGTAGTAAGTGGAGTTGATGGTGCGGTTGTCGGCCGAGTGCCAGACTTCCTTGCCGACGAACCCGTCGAGCGACTCAGCAAATCGCTCAATCTCGTGATCCAAGGCATAAAACTCATTATCGAGCTCGCCTGGCTGAAAGATGAAGGCGACGGAGTACATGCTCAACTCCTGCGGCGCGGACAAAGTTCCGCCATGATGTTGATCAAAGACAATGCCCTTGTCCACACGCCGCCATATAGCCCCAGTAAATGAACAAAACGCACGCCACTGGCCAGAACATGGCGTGCAATCCAATCGCATACCAGATTGATGGTGACTGGACGCGCAACAGTGCTTGAAAGCTGAAAGCCACCGCCACGACAACAGTGATCACGAAGAAGGCAAACCCACACGACTCGAAGCCGAATAGGTAGCTGAGCGTCATACCCACGAAGGTAATGAGGCTCATGGCGAACCATGCACGCACGACCACCCGAATGGGGAATCCGCTGCCAATGGCAGGCATGTGTCTATTGCGAGGCGAAGACATCAACGTTCGCACGAATAGCTGGGGCAGCAATTGACATAGCTCTCCTGGCACCGCATTGGCATCATGTGGCGAGCAACAGGTTCAGCTCCGCGATCAGCTGATCGACAATGCTGTCGGAATAACCACGGTGAATGTGCGCCACGTTGCCACTGCGATCGAGGATTATCATCAGCGGCAAACCCTGAAGTCCGTAACTGTCGCTGATCGCACCATCTCGATCATGCAGGAACACCATATCGCTCAGTCGATCCAATTTACGCGACAACTTACGATAGGTGCGTCGGTCTTCACGCGAGTTGACCGCGTATACCTGCAGCCTATCTGTGCCAACCTTCGCTTGAATCTGCGCCAGGATTGGCAACTCTTTCCTGCACGGCGGACACCAACTCGCCCAGAACGTCACGATGCGGACCTTATCCGGATTGTCGGACAATCGAATGGCCTCGCCATCGACGGTACCCAATAGATCGGGCGGTGTCTCACCGACCACCACCTCTGCATCGGCCCGGACTGCCGTTAGCAGTACCGTCACAATGATGAGTGCTGTCCAAACTACGCGTACCACGCGACGATGCTCCTACCCAAACACGAGACCACTAAACTAACGCACGAGCAGGCCGCGTCGCAAACGCGAAAAGGCCGTCAACAGGAGCGCTGACGACCTTCGAGAACAAGTGCGATCCAACTACAACGCACTCACGCCCCAGAGCTTCGTGTATGCCTCGCAGTGCAAAACCAGGGTTTGGAATTGCGATAGGTCTATGTCAGCAGGAATCTCGTAGCGCTGCGCACCTTTCGCTTTTTTCAGTTTCGCAATCAAAACACTGCCGCTGGTCGCGTTGCTGGCGGTCACGTCCTCGGCCGCGAGCGGTGAAAGAAACAGCTTCAGGTCGGGCGCACGTCGTGTCTTGAATTGCTCATCCAGCTCGAGGAATACGCCCGCATCAGTTTCGATGATTTGCCAGCTACCCTTAATCTTCTGGGAGCGCTTAGTCCATGTGTTCTCGTCGGCGGCGAAAGCGCTTTGTGTCGCGCCACTAAAACTGACGAACAAGGTAAGGAAAATAATCGCTGCACGTACCAGCGGTGAAGTCAGTGTGTTCATATTGATGGTCTCCAATGGTGTATGGCTTATGCCGTTAGTGTGTGGACGAGGAGACCTAGGTCGTATCTATTTTATTTCTTGCATGTGATTCAGAAAGTCAATCAGAACCATTGAAAACACGATCACACCCTTCGGGTTGTCGCGGGTTTACGTCGAATAGCCGCATGTTGCCGCCTCTTTGGCGCTACTTGGTTTAGGTTGAAGGCGACCGTGGAGGAAATCTCATGCAGCGAAGCGTTATCGTCATTGTGTTCCTGATCCTGTGTGCTTGTAGTACGCAGTCTCAAAACGGCTGGCACTTGCTACTGGCGCACGACAGCGATGGCACGGTATCCGAAGGCGCAGCCGAGCAAGTGGCCAATGCTGTGCGGCACGGATGTGTCGTTCGCATTGCATGGGGTGCCCGACGACTCGCCGATCCGTCACAGACTGTTGAACACGTCGCAGAGGCAACCTGGATTTCTGTTCGTAACGGCGATCAGTTACAGGCGCAGTTAGATGGCTTCATGAGCAACTTGCACGCGCTGGGGGCGCCTGCAGAACAACACCCTCGCCTCGATCGGTTTGGCGGTAGCGAACAAGCCATCTTGTGGAGAGCGTTGCTCAGCAACGACGGGCACTTTGATGCGATCTGGTACGGATCAGTCGACGGTGCATTGAAAGCACGCATCCCGCAGCAGCATCCGATGCGCTGGTATGCAGACTGCGATGGGAAAGCCGCAATGCCGTTGTATCCGGTCAGCGCCAACGACTAGGGACAACTAAGCGCGCGCGCCGCCCGGCGCGCTCTCAATCACACGGAAGGTCATCGTATCCAGCGTGTCAGTCGATTTCACTTGATTCCTACCGTTCCGTTTCGCTTCATACAATGCGGCATCCGCATCATGCAACAGTTCGTCTAGAGGTCTGGGATGCTCATACCAGCAAACACCGATACTGATTGTCAGTGGAATAGTGTCAACGGCGCATTTGACCGCAGTGACATCGCACGGTGTGCTCTCGATAAGGTGGCGAAGCCGCTCTGCAACCATCAAGCTACTTGCATGCGTGACACCTTGTAGAACGACTGCAAACTCCTCGCCTCCGATGCGGCCAAAAACATCACCGGTGCGAAACATATCGTTGGCTATTTTCGCCAGATGCACGATGCATGCGTCGCCTGCGGCGTGCCCATACTGATCGTTAACCTTCTTGAAGTGATCGATATCGAGTAACAAAAGCGCACCTTGCTGGCGCTGCGCCACCAACGTTTCTCCACGCAACATGAAGCCGCGACGATTGTTGATCTGCGTCATCGGGTCAGTAATTGATGCCTTGCCGAGAGAATCTGCTAGACGGTTAATGCGGCTGACCATCGGCCGGAAGATCAACACCGCCTCAAGTGCCAAAGCAAACACCAAAACAACAAGCGCAAGGTTCTGCACCCACTTCATCTGCGCGATTTGAGTCTCATGTTTCATCTGAAATCCCGAGACAACGTCATTCAAACCGGCCAACAGCCCGTTCGGGTGATCAGCCGATGGCGCAGCCATAGCAATAAGTTCGGTCAGAGCAACATCTGAGTCCTCGTCCAGTGCGGCAACTTTCCTTGCCAGAGAAACGTACTGTTCAACCTGGCGGTCGAGGGATTGGGGCGGTTCGAACAAGACGGAACGGACGGTATCCGGCAGCGACGTTATGCCGTGTCCCGTTTCGCCCGACGCGATACTCTCATGAGAATTGTGAAACAGCTCAATCGCATTGCTAAGGCGTCGGGCCGTTTGTGGCGCCGGGTCTCTCACTACGTCAGCCGCCAGCATCGCAATGCGTTGCGACAACATGCGCTGGCGACCGCTTCGATTGACGATATTGGCGTTGTCTATTTGCGCGTCGATCACCATGCCGGAGACCACGTGTGCTGTTGCTGCGATGGCACCGATGATTGCCAAAGCAACTATATAACCAATGGTTAGCGCACTGATTGCGCGGCCTAGTTTTGGATCACCGAGTGATCTCAGTCTTGCAGGCTTCGGTAACTCGGCGCTCATACCGAGAAAGCGACACTGCGGGACAAAACTTTAAGGTTGGCGTCGCCAATTAGATCGTCAAGCTCGACACCGTATTGACATTATCACTACAACTGCCAGATACCCGAATCAATCCCGCCCTGGATGACGATCGCGCAGGTGCCATGACCGGGCAGCGCCATCGGTGGCAACGCGACCGTTGCACCAGCGCTTGCCGCCGCATCCACGGCGCTTTGAATGTCGTCGACCAGGACATAGGGCCGCACGACTGGCGACTCACCATCGTGCATCGGGGCGCGTACACCCAATAGGCCACCATCGGCGAGTTTGGCAGTGCGTGCCCCGCCTAGCCCCTGGTCCGGGTCACCAAATTCGACACCGTAGGCACTGCTGTACGACGTACAGATACCATCGACATCCGGCGTCACAATCTCCAGATATTGCACTTTCATCCGCGTGTCCCCTTATTATTGTCCCCGCGAACATGTTGCGCCTAACCGACCGCGTAGACAAGCGACTCTTACCGAATAAGCGCCGCTCGCTCCAAGCAAGCAAGAACTACAAGACTGACTTCACGTAGTCGGTCACCTCGCCGGGCTCCGCATTGGTAAAAAACAGGTCTGAGAATTTTTCACCCGCAACCGCCGCTTTGAGCAAATCCTGATCGACCGTTTTCAAGACCGTCAGCATATCCTGAGTGGCCGCCGCTTTGACTTCGCTGAATATGCTGCGGTTCTTGGCCATGATCGCCGCACGCTCTTTGGGATAACCAACGCCACGCTCGTGTTCAAACAGTTTGCGGTAGCAATCTTCCAGATTCAGCTCGGCGGCCCATCCGAAGCCTTTGGCATACGGCATCGACATGGTGTTGCCGTCGTTGATCTGTCCGAACAGAAACGCATCAGTCGGGTCTATCACCAGACCACACACAACCCCGGGCATTGCGTTGCAGGCCAACATGGAACCCATGCCTGTCCCACACCCGGTGACAACGAAGTCTGCTGCTTTGGTGTTGATGAGGATGCCCGCAAGGATGCCATTCATGATGTAGGTGAGGCTCGCCTGATCGTCCGGACTGTACATGCCGTAGTGATGCACGTCGTGCCCGAGCGGCTCTGCCACGTTCTTGAGCGCGGTGTGTACGATCTCGCTCTTGGCCGCCTGACTGTTCTCAATAATCAACGCGATTTTCAATGCTCTCTCCTGATCAGTGGAATTCTCTGGCGCCCGCAACATTCACCGGGCATCGCTGTTGCTATGTATAGCAGATTGGCGACGCCGTTGGCGCAGAAAAAAATGTCTGAGGACATTGTCTCGGGACAAAACGAGATTGCACAGAAACAGCTGGATCATTGTGTCTGAGAGAAATTGTAAGCACGCCCCGCAGCGCGTAGCTCCGCAACGGTTTTGCCATCACAATTCTTCAGGTTGTCGGCTGTCACAACCCCATCTGCGGAGATCGTGACCAGCACCGGGTTGGATGTTAGCGACTTGTAAAGAATGCCACCGTTCTCCAGGCGCGCGCTGACATAAAAGACCAGCTCATCCCAAGGCTGCACATCGATGGGATCTTCCACTGAGCAAACCACAATATACGGGAATTCGCCGGATACGCCGGCGTGCGCGGGCACAGCAATGGCGCCTACCGCACCGCCGAGTAGCGTGAATAGAAACAGGATTCGGGCGAGCCTGATCGTGCAACAAGCGTAGGACACAGCCACCAGTCCAAGCGCAAGCGAAGCGAGCCTTACGCTCAGAGACGCTGCAACGTCTGCTCAGAAAGCGTCAACGCATGCTTGGATGCCCGCTCTACGCGATCACGCCCAAGACGTTTGGCGCGGTACATCGCGCGGTCTGCACGCGCCACCATGTCCGCGATGTCATCATCTTCGTCCGAGATCTCCGCGACCCCGAAACTCGCGCTAACCATCAGCGGGCGCTCACCATCAACAACAGGTGTTTTGCTGGTGGAGACGCGCACGATCTGAGCAACACGCTCCGCTGCGACAAGATCGGTATCGGGCAATACAATCAGGAACTCTTCACCACCGATGCGAGCTACGATATCTTCCTGTCGTCGGCCCATCTGTAAGCGATGCGCAAAGTGAATCAGCGCCTGGTCGCCGACTGCGTGCCCAAAGCGATCGTTGACCGCTTTGAAGTGATCAAGATCTGCCAGCACCACTGACAACGGTCGAGTATCAGTTCTCGCGTTCTCGAAAGCCCGTTGCCCTAGCCCATCAAAACCATGCCGATTCAACAAGCCGGTGAGTTGATCAACCACAGCCATGCCCTTGAGTTTGTCGGACATATCGGACACAAACACCGACAGCACAAGCGTACTGATCGCGATGTACGCAATGGGTAGCGTCAATAATTCAATATGTTGCTGTGCCGCCAACGCTGCCGGATCAGCCACAGGCCCAAGACTATAGGCGCGGATCGTGGCTGCGAGCTGGGAAACACCAAACAAGATCAATCCCGTCAGGAACGCGTGATCCGCCGACCAGCCTCGCGAACGATACCGATAGACTGCGTAAGCAAGAAACATCGCCGTCGCAAACGACGCAGCCGGGACCGCCGCTTCACGCAGCCCATCATGCGGCGAGACAAACGTCGCCCATATCAATATCAGGAAGCTGGCGAACGCACACGCGAGAATGTAGCGCAGCACACGCGAACTCTCGACCCTGATGCAGTGCCCCATCGACGCGAACACGATGACGCCGAGCGCGGACAGCTCTATCAACAGTGCCTTGATCGGCGCACTCAGTAGGCTGCCGCTGATCAATGACACGCCCCAGCGTGCGGTGGAAGCAACAAACGCCAGGTGCCAGAACAATGTGTACGGCTTGCGCAACAGTACACGCCACGCAAAAAAGGAAATGACGCTGTACATCAAACATGCCAACGTCATCGTAATACCGAGGTAGTTGAACGCAGTGGGTGTCATGACAACAGCGTCAGTCGTCGAAAGACGCTATTGTGACGCACATCGCGACTGGATAGTAGTGAACCTAAGACCGGCGATAGGGATTCAAGGACGGACTCATGGCCTACTGAATCGATAAGTCAGTTTTCGTACTGATTATCAAACGTGCTCGCCCTGCCGGATTTCTTACCAATTTCTCTGTCAGCTGGTCGACAGCGCTTGTCTCGCGTCAGATTGTCGCCCCAGCATATTGAGAAATGTCGTCCAGGCCGGTCTACAAGTACCGTCGGCCCATCGGCAGACACCGATCGTCGCGAGCCATTCCTCAAAGCGATCAGCGATGACCGTTTCCCCCTCCGATCTGAGGAAGTCCCCGAAAAGCCTCGCCAACTGTGGCGACCAATCATAGAGCTGAAAAACAGTAGCAGCACGGAATTGCGGATCTGTCAGAAACAGTTCGTCGAAGTATTGAAAATAGGCATCTTGGATATCTGGGTTACCGCCGTTGCCGTTTGGCCTGGTTGGCTCCGCGTTCATACCGCCGTCGCCATAGCCGACCGGGCAACCGAGTTCCTGAATCATGATGGGAAGCCCCCGAGATGCGTCACGAATGAGTGCTACGTCATCTTCCCACCGCTCACGAGCGGTGACGTTGAAGGCCGCATCCAGGCAGTGATGGTTAAACGTCGCGAGATCGAGGCCGGCCATAAGGTCTGCGGTGAAGTCGGGTAGCGTAACTGGTGACCCGATCGTCAAAGTGACGGTGGCTGCGATATCTGGGGCACGGGTGCGAATTCTGT
>JBCAZB010000071.1:0-9843 GCA_038533315.1 Pseudomonadota bacterium
ATCACGAGCAAAGTGCTGATGTTGCACGGCTGGGACGATCCAATGGCAACGCCCGACGACGTGCTTGCCGTCAGTCGCGAGTTATCAGCGGCCAATGCCGATTGGCAGCTACATGCCTATGGCGGCGTCATGCATTCTTTCACATCACCCGCTGCTGACAATCCAGCAAACGGCACTGTCTACGATGCGGCGGCCGACCAGCGTTCCTGGCAGGCGATGGTGAATTTTCTGGACGAGCTATTCGCTGATCAATGAGCGAAGCCGCTGGCTTTGGCTGATGCCATCAACGGCGAGCGGCATCACTCGACATTGCTCACCAGTGCTTGCTCGAGTGCGAACGCAATCTCGATCAACGATGCGTCTTGCCAGCGACCACCGATCAAACTGACACCGAGCGGCAACACCCCGTCCTGACCCGCGGGAATCGTGATCGACGGATATCCGGATACCGCCGCCAGTGATGAGCTGCCGACCTGAAACGCATCGCCGTTTTCATAGTCTGTGAGCCACGCCGGGCCGTTCGTCGGCACAATCAATGCATCGACATCATATGCTTGCAACGCGGTGTCGATACCTTCGCGCGCAATTCGCCGCGATGTATCCAGCGCGGTCAGATACTCTGTCTCTTCGAGATCACCCATCGCTTCAGCAGCCGTCAGGATATCCTGCCCAAAGTGGGGCATCGTCAATTCAGCGTTGGCCGAATTAAACGCGATCACATCAGCGAGGCTACTCACCGGCGCATCGCGCGCCGCCAGATAGGTGTTCAAGTCATGCTTGAACTCATACAGCAGCACGGTGTACTCGGCGTCACCCATATCAGCGGTATCGATCGAGACAGGATCCACGAGCGTCGCGCCGGCAGCCGATAACAACTCAAGGGTTCGTGCGAATACCGATTCGACGGCAGGGTATTTGCCGCTGCCATAAAAACTGCGCAGTACGCCAATGCGTTTTCCTTGCAAGCTGTTCGCATCCAGCGTGTAGCGAAGCGGCAGAATGCCGATGGGCATTTCGGCAGTCGCTGGATCCGACGGATCGCTGCCTGCCATCACACTTAGCATCAGTGCCGCATCCTTCACGTTGGCCGCCATTGGGCCCGCCGTGTCCTGGCTGTGCGCGAGCGGTATGATGCCGGTGCGGCTCACCAGACCCAGAGTCGGCTTGATACCAACAATACCGTTGATCGCTGACGGACAAACAATAGACCCATCTGTTTCAGTGCCCACCGCCATGGTCACTAAACCCAAAGCGACGGCGACAGCAGATCCGCTCGACGAGCCGCATGGGTTACGCGCTGGATCAACAGCGTTATGGGTTTGTCCGCCAAGACCACTCCAGCCGCTGACAGATTCATTCGACCGAAAGTTCGCCCATTCGCTCAGGTTCGTTTTGCCAAGGATCACCGCGCCAGCTGCGCGCAGGTTTGCGACTAGCGTCGCATCCGCCTGGGCAACGAAACCTGCCATCGCATGCGCACCTGCTGTGGTCGTCATCGCATCGCCCGTCTCTATGTTGGCCTTCAACAGCACGGGCACACCGTGCAGTGGACCGCGAGACGATTCCTGATCGAGCGCTTGCGCGATAGACAGAGCTTCGGGATTAACTTCGATGACGGCATTGCGCGGTGCCGAAAGCTGACTCTCCATACACGCACTGCCCACCGGCGATCCGTCACGAGCGCAAATGCGATCGAGCGCGGTCTGCGTCGCTGGTATTGCGATGCCAGCGCCAGAGTCTGGTCGTGACGCACAGGCGGAGAGACTAACAGCAGCCACCAAACAAACGGCGCGGACATAGACACTCATCGGTTCTCCTTCATTGCGTTACACGAAGAGGTAATGCAACGCGGCAGCATTGCTCTCGAATCATTCAACTAGTCACTCGCTGTAGCCGAATTGTCGCTGATGCTGCTGGAACGCAGCGACTGTTTGTTCCGCTGTAGACGTCGCGTCAAACGTCGCGATGTGGCACAGGGCATCGCCTTCATGCACCAGCGGTAGCTGCGTGCTGCCGATAACTATCCCGTCATGCGGCGACTCGACGACCACTTGCTCGCTGCCGTACGGATCCGAAATCTCCGCGACCAGGTCGCCCTTTTTGACGCGCGTGCCGAGGGCCGCGCGGCGAACGACCATACCACTCTGTGCTGCACGTACCCATGCGCTGTCATGTGCTATGACCGGTTCCCCAAACTTCGCCGGGGCCCGACCCGGCAACATGCCCAGATGGCGCATGACGCGTAACACGCCGCGCATGCCGGTACGGATAGAGACCTCATCAAATCGCAACGCCTCGCCGGCCTCGTAAACCAGCAGCGGGATTCCACGCTCGGCCGCGTAGCCACGCAGAGAACCGTCACGGTTTTCGGCATTCACGATCACCGGTGCGGCGAATACGCGCGCAAGATCCGCTAGATCGTTATTGCCCAAATCCGCCCGTATCTGTGGCAGGTTGCTGCGGTGTACAGCAGCCGTGTGTAAATCGATGCCGCAATCGGCTTGCGATAGCAATTCCCGGCAAAAAATATGCGCGACGCGACTCGCCGCAGAACCTTTGGCAGAACCTGGAAAACACCGATTCAAATCACGACGGTCGGGCAAATAACGAGATAGGTTTAGAAACCCCAGAACATTCACGACCGGCACTGCAATCAATGCACCGCGCAAACGTTTCAGCGACGATGATTGCAACAGTTGGCGGATGATTTCGGTACCATTAATCTCGTCGCCATGAATCGCACCGCAGACGAGCAAGGTAGGCCCTGGCTTCTTGCCGTTGACAACTTCGACCGTCATCGGCAGTTCGGAGTGCGTGTACAAGTCCGCCACCGGCAAATTCACCTCACGCCGCTCACCGGGCTTAATAACGATATCGCCAATTCTGATGTCTTTCTGTGCGCCCATTGCGCTACCCACGACCCTTGGTTCTCGTCCGACCGGGGCGCGCATTTTTCTCAATGAACTCGATGATCATGCCGGCCACATCCTTGCCGGTCGCCTCTTCGATCCCCTGGAGGCCCGGAGAAGAGTTAACCTCCATGACGACCGGGCCGTGATTCGAACGCAGAATATCGACACCCGCGACATTCAAACCCATGATCTTGGCCGCCCGCACTACCGTACTGCGCTCTTCGGGAGTGATACGGATCAGCGATGCGGAACCACCGCGGTGCAGGTTGGAACGGAACTCACCGTCCTTCGCCTGACGTTTCATCGAGGCCACGACCTTACCGCCGACAACAAAGCAACGAATATCCGCCCCGCCAGCCTCTTTGATAAATTCCTGAACCAGGATGTTGGCGTTAATGCCGCGAAACGCTTCGATAACACTGGCGGCCGCTTTGCTCGTTTCCGCAAGCACAACGCCGACGCCCTGAGTGCCTTCTAGCAACTTGATCACGACGGGCGCACCCCCGGTCAGGTTTAGCAGGTCAGTCGTGTCATCCGGCGAGTGCGCGAACCCGGTTACGGGCATGCCAATGCCTTTCCTCGACATCAACTGTAAAGAACGAAGCTTGTCGCGCGAACGACTGATGGCGACAGACTCATTCAACGTGAAAGTACCCATCATCTCGAATTGCCGAACGACCGCCGTGCCATAGAAGGTGACAGAACTGCCGATACGCGGGATAACAGCGTCGAACGGTGCTAACGGCTCGCCCTTGTAATGCACCGCGGGCTTGTGGGACGCGATGTTCATATAACAACGCAAGTGGTCGATCACCCGAACCTCATGGTCTCGCGACTCGCAGGCCTCGACCAGACGACGTGTGGAATACAGGTTCTTGTTGCGAGAAAGAATCGCGATTCTCAATGGCGGCTCCAGTCAGTGATGCCGACGTGATCAGCGTCGGCCGGTCAGAAATGAACGTTGTGGATCGACCAACAAACGACCACGCATCGCGGTACGACCCAGCAACATTTTGAACTTCATCGTATCACGCGAAGTGAGCGTGACCTCCATCGACCAGCGTTGCTCACCCAGCACAATATCGGTCTCAATCACGAAGCGCTTCTCAACCTGACCACCCGAGTTTGTGACGTCGCGTGTATCGACAACCCGTGCGTCGCGAAGCGGCATGATCGTCGATTCTTTGCGCCCAGGTTGCAGACGAAACCTGACACGTCGTTCGCCGTCTTTCTCGTAAGGTTCAATCGATGTCGCATGCAATGCCGACGTCCGTGCACCGGTATCGATCTTGACCTTAATGCGCTCTACGCCCAATTCGGGTAACGCCGCCCATTCGCGCCAGCCGATGACGGTTCGATCGCTACTGACCAAGTGCATTCACCTCATCAACAATCGAATTGCGCAACACACCGAGACCGCTGATATCAACCTCAACCGTATCGCCGGCCTGCAGGTAACGCGGCGGCTTGCGGACATAGCCCACACCGCCTGGCGTGCCGGTGACGATCACATCGCCGGGCAGCAGCTCACAAAACGACGAGATGTAGGCGATCAGATACGGGATGTCGAAAATCAAATCGGCGACGGAAGCGTGCTGCATACGCTCGCCATTCAGGCGTGTCGTTAACTCGAGCGTTGTCGGGTCGCCGATTTCATCAGACGTGGTCAGCCATGGGCCGAAACTACCCGAGCGCGCAAAATTCTTGCCCGGCGTGAATTGTGACGAGTGGCGCTGATAATCCCGGACCGATCCATCATTAAAAATCGCATAACCTGCTACGTGATGTAGCGCGCCATGTTTGGGAATATGTCGACCGGCGCGACCGATAACCACAGCCAGCTCACCTTCATAGTCCAATCGGTGCGACAAAGACGGCACTACCATCGATTGCTCGTGACCTACCTGACTGCCTGCGAAACGAGTGAACAACACCGGATACTTCGGGATATCGCGACCGGTCTCTTCGACATGCGGCCGATAGTTGATGCCGACGCAAAAAATCTTATCGGGATTGGGTATGACCGGCTGAAATTCGATATCGTCCAACGCATAGTCGGCACCGAAATCCTGCGCCAGATTGCGCAGTGAATCGATCGCGTCAGCGGCAATGACGTCACGCAAACTGGCATGCTGCGGTAAACGTTGGCCGGCATCGATCACACCGGCCGCTGTAACGACACCGTAACTCGTTATTTGGTCATGACGAAAACTGACGAGCCTCATCGCGAACTCCTATCGCTTAGAAGCGTCAAGGTTACGCGACGGGTGGCGTCATTCAAAGAGTGACAGCTGTTTGTCGGCAACACTCGGTGGATCGAAACGTTCGGCATCCTGTCCGCTACTTCGGCGCGCCCGATATTGACGCTGGCTCGTTCGGTCACGTCGCCCGCGGCGACTGCCATGTTGATCAAACACGGATGCCGCTGCCGCCTGATGCTGACTGGACCGCCGGATATTGCCAATGGCAGCACGCGCAGCACGAATGGCCTCGGCATGGTCGACCACCGGCGCAGGGTAAGTCTCTCCCAAACGCACACCGCTCTCGGCGATTTCGAGCGGCGACATTTTCCAGGGTTCGTGGACAAACAACGTCGGCACCGACTGCAGCTCTGGCACCCAACGGCGAATGAAATCGCCTTGTGGGTCGTGGTCGTAACCTTGCTTGATCGGATTGTACATTCGCGGGGTATTGATGCCGGTGACACCACTTTGCATCTGTATTTGCGAAATGTGGATACCCGGCTCGTAGTCGACGAACTGACGCGCAAGAAAATCGCGGAAACTGCGCCAGTCCAGCCAGAGGTCGTAAGCCGCGAAAGACACGAGCATTGCGCGCATGCGAAAGTTGATCCAACCCTGCGCTTGCAAGGCACGAATACAGGCATCGACAAACGGAAAGCCCGTCGTGCCGGTCTGCCACGTGTTAAGACGCGCGGGATCGGGCGTACCGCGTAACGACTCATACAACGGATTAAAGCACTGCGTTTCGATAGAAGGTTGAGACTCAAGTTTTTGGATAAAGTGACAGTGCCAGTGCAGACGACTGACAAACGCACTCGATGCTCGCTTGGGCAGATCGCTCGCCAGCGTGGCATCCACGACCTGTCGGATCGACAGTGCACCGTACGCGATGTACGGACTTAATCGCGAACAAGAGCGCAGCGCTTTGGCCGGTGCGCTGATCTCACGTTGATACGCACGACCGCGCTCGTCCAGAAAACTCCGCAAGGTCTCATGCGCCACGGATTCGCCACCGCGTTGCGCCTGCCGACGTGTGGCAACCGCGGGGTGGAGCGCTTGCAGCTGCAGTGCCGAGACGTCAGGAATCTGTCCCGGCTCTAGCGTTGTACCCTGCACGGCCGACGGTGCATCGATCAGCGGCGCATTGATGCGTCGGTTCCAGATTGTCGACCACCCGTCACGCGTACCTAGTCGACGCACAACACCGTTACTCGGCCACTCATCGAAGCTCACGCCTTGAGCACGCGCCCAATCGGCAACCCGCAAATCTCGAGCAAACGTTAGCGCGTTGCCTGTTTCTTCGTGAGCCAGAATGCGGGCGAACGGCTGCTGCTGGTGCAGCGCATGGAACACCTCCACCGGATCACCCACCCGCACAATCAGCGGTGCGCCGAGCGCTGCCAGATCCTCGCGCAGCTCGACGAGACACTCGGCGATGAAAGCATAGTGCATAGCATCCATGTCGGGAGCCGAAAGAACCTCAGGCTCGACGATGTACACCGGCAGGACCGTACCCTCGATTGCAGCAGCGTGCAGCGGCGCGTGATCGTGCACACGCAGATCACGCTTGTACCAGACCACATTGACGACGGGATCGGTCATTGAATTGCCATAGCAGAAAACGGCAGTGTAGCGCCCCGACGCGACAGCTGCTTTCGGTGTCGATTTTTTGTCGATGAAAATTCGACACTTTCCCGGATTGTCTAGGTACAAGGATCCGGATATTGTTAGTCATCGAGGAATATGAAGGACCACCATGCTCGACAGTTTGCCGCCAATGCTGGCGGAGCGCAGCGAGGCGCTGAACGATCAGCCACCACGCCCGGACGGCGAATTCGTGTTGTACTGGATGCACCACTCGATGCGTGCGCACGACAACCCGAGCCTCGATGCAGCGCTAGTGCTTGCTGAGCAGTTGGACGTCCCGGTGCTGGTCTATCAAGGGCTCGGTGGTCGTCATCCATTTAACAGCGACCGGCACCATTGGTTCATTCTGCAAGGTGCACGCGATGTCGCCCGCGAATTGCAGTCCGCGGGCATCGCCTATGCCTGCCACCTCGGACAGCCGTCGAAGCCATCACCGCTGAACGCGCTGATCGAACGTGCCAGCGCCGTGGTGGTTGAGAACATGCCCGTTGCCCCTTTCAAGCGATGGCAGCCGAGCATCGCGAATCGTGCGTCTTGCGCAGTGGTTCGTGTCGACAGTCGCTGCATCGTGCCGATGACGCTCAGTCGTAAGGCACCCTCTCGCGCATTTGCGTTTCGCGACAAATTTAAAAGAGAGTACGCACAGCGACTGCCCGCGGGATGGTTGCCTCGCGACAGCACGGTAACCAACTCAGCCATCGCGTTGCCGTTTACGCACTTCGACGTCGCGAAGCTGGATGACCAACAGTTGTTGTCGACCATAGCAAAACTCGATATTGATCATGATGTAGGCCCCATTGCCGACACGCCTGGCGGCAGCATCGCCGGGTATCGACGCTGGGACGTCTTCAAACGTAACGGCTTGAAGAGCTATGCCAAGACCCGCAACGATGCGGCGCTGGATTGGCCACGGAGTGTCAGCCGCCTCTCAGCCTACTTCCACTACGGCATGATCTCGCCATTCCGGATCGCTCAGGAAGCGACGACGGTAGGAGGCGGGGGTGCCGATAAGTTTCTCGACGAACTGACGATCTGGCGCGAAGTCGCCCACCATTTTTGTTACCACACTGACGACCCGGACCGCCTGGAGGCATTGCCAAGCTGGGCACAACAGACGCTCGAGGCGCACAGCGGTGATACCCGCGAACACTGCTACAGCTTGTCCTCGCTTGCAGCGGCGAGAACACACAGCGCACTATGGAATCTCTGCCAACAGTCGTTGTTGGTGCATGGAGAGCTGCACAACAACCTGCGGATGACCTGGGCGAAGGCTATCGCGGCGTGGACACCCACACCAACCGACGCGTTGCGAGCGCTGACTGACCTTAATCATCGTTATGCGCTCGATGGCAACGACCCGTCATCCTATGGCGGCTTGCTCTGGTCGCTCGGCCTGTTCGATCGACCGTTCACACCGGAGCAACCGATATTGGGCAGCGTGCGCGGTCGCAGTGTCAGCGCACATGCTAAGCGCCTCGATATGGGTCGCTACGCGGAACGCATTCGTCGTCCTCAGGGCATGCGGTTGCGTGTGGCGGTTATCGGCGCCGGTACTGCCGGCCTCAATGCCGCCGCTATTCTCGCGACCCATCAGCATGACGTACAGGTCTTCGAAAAGAGTCGCGGCCCCGGTGGTCGCAATGCAACTCGACGCAGGGAGGATTATCGGTTCGATCACGGCGCACAATACTTCACCGCGTGCGATCCGCGATTCCAGCGACGACTTCCCGACCTCGAGTGCGATGGCGTGGTCGAAAGACTCGTTAAAACCACTGCGGTACTGCCCGCAAGATCGGGCGTTAGCCCGTCGACGACGCGTGAGCGCTGGCGCGGCGCAGCGGGCATGAACCGTTTGTGTAAGTACCTTGCCGAAGGCCTGCCGATTGAAACCGGGACACGGATCGTATCCTTGCAACGCGATGGACAGCGCTGGCAATTACGATCCGAGACCGGGCTAATTGACGCCGCGTACGATGTCGTGCTCATTGCCGCCCCAGCGCCACAGGCAGCCGTGGTGCTGCAATCTTCAGCACCCCAAATTGCGAAGCTGGCGAGTAGCGTCCGTTTCTCACCGTGCTGGGCGCTGATGCTCCGGACCGACAAGATGCCTGAAGGCTACGATGCCGCATTCGTCAATCAGGGCCCGATCGTCTGGATGGCTGGTGAGCAGGCTAACGATGGCAGTTATTGCTGGGTCCTGCACGCGAATACAAGCTGGTCAGAAGCGCACTTGGAACAGACTGCCGAATGGATTGCGGAACAAATGTCGGCGTCATTCACTGAATTGACCAGCCTGGTGCCGTTACCTGACTCGCTGCGCGCCCATCGCTGGCGTTATGGTCGCCCGGTCAACCCATTGTCCGTGGACTGTCTGTACGATCGCGAGCTTGGCATTGGTGCGTGCGGCGACTGGTGTCACGACGACGCGCGGACGGAGTCTGCCTGGCTAAGCGGTCAGGCGGTCGCGGGACGGGTGCTGGCCCACGCGGTGGTGCTAGGCGGCGGGTCGTGAGCGGCAAACGCAACGTGACAGACAGCAAGACCTGCGCCAGTTGTGGGCGGGAAATGACCTGGCGCAAAAAATGGGCCCGCGATTGGGATCAGGTGCGCTACTGCTCGGATGCCTGTCGTCGAACTCGGGTTAGCGCCACCGACAAGGCGTTGTCCACTGCAATCCTCGAAATGCTCGCCAAGCGGCCCGGCAAGAGTATATGTCCGAGTGAAGCGGCACGCACGGTGGGTGGAGGCAACTGGCGCGCGCTGAACGAGCCCGCCCGACGTGCTGCTCGCCGTCTGGTTGCCGACGGCAAGATACGCATGACACAACGTGGCCGCACGGTGGATCCGTCACGGGCGAAAGGCCCGGTTCGTCTGATATTGAACGACTAACTTGAAAAGACCGCTGAAGCAGCGCAGTCGAACCAGCGTACGGTCACAGCAATCGCGCCACACGTAAAATGATGACGCCGGTTACTGCGATATGAGCCAGCGTGATCAAAACTGACAGGGTATGGAGCCCCTTGAATCGTGATACTTCGCCA
>JBCAZB010000072.1:0-9821 GCA_038533315.1 Pseudomonadota bacterium
GTCGCTATCTGGTTTTGGATGCTGCCCGAGAAGCGCATCGGCATGGCGTACCGTTTGGACGTATCGTGGATCCTTTGGGTGACGGCGTCGCTATTGCGTTGGCTGGTTTTTTTGCCGCTGCCGCCATCGGTCTGGAGCGTCGCTATGTGGAACATGTCATGGCCGGCATCTGGTCGCGTGGGTTGAGTTTGACTCGTCCCGTCGAATTAGATCGTTTGCTAGCGTCGGTCGGAGTATCACGTCGTGCGCTTGAGGCGCAGCGCGCCAATGCATCCAACGAGGAGACATTGAAAGCCAACGAAGCCGCCTTGTCGCGATACGATCTTTGGGGAGTGCCGACGGTATTGGTTGACGACCGCGCGGTCTGGGGTCAGGATCGCCTTTGGCAGTGCCGGGAATAGCGGAGGAGTCAGAGCGATGCAGGATACAGCCGTCGTGTTTTCACATGGGCTCGAGTCCGGCCCATGGGGTAGTAAGATCACTGCAATGGCGGAGGTGGCTACATCGCGTGCCGCGCGCGTCGAGTCCATCGACTACCAAGGCATGCGCTCCCCCGACGCACGTGTCGAAAAACTATTGACGTTTTTGTCCCGCGAGAATGCGGACCGGATAATCCTGGTTGGATCTTCGATGGGCGGACATGTTGCGACCGCCGCCGCTGAGCAGACGCCTGTAGCCGGTGTATTCGTGCTGGCACCTGCGTTTCATATGCCGGGCTTCGAAGCGATTACGCCCGGTGCGCCGACTTGCAGCATGGAAATTGTGCATGGCTGGCGGGACGATGTGGTGCCGGTCGACAACAGTATCCGCTTTGCGCGCGAGCATGGCACAACCTTGCATATTGTCGATAGCGATCATCGCCTGGGCGATGCGATCGAAACGATCAATCAGTTGTTAGCGATTTTTCTCGATAACTGCCTGGAGGCATCAAGATGATACGTTTGAATCGAACACCGTGGTCAGTGGCAGCGCTTGCTTTGCTAGTCGCTTGCGGTGGCGAAAGTGACACGGCCACAGACGTCGCCGAAGTCGAAGACAAGGCTAACAACACGGTCCTGAGTGACGCCGTTAACGCACCAATGGATAAAGCGGTCGATGCTGCTGCGTTATCCGACGATCGTAAGGCGAAGTTGGACGCTGCGCTGGACGAGGCGCAAGGTGACAATGACAGTGATGATCCGTAGCGGTCGTTTACTAATGTCACCGGGCGCCGCATTGGCTACGCCTTGATGCCCTGCACATTCACCATTGTTGATGTTTTCGTCGATGCAGGCACGGGCGGTAATCCGCTGGCAGTCGTGTTTGGCGCTGAGCACTTGTCGACGCAGGACATGCAGCATATCGCCCGCGAGTTCAATTTCTCGGAAACCACGTTCGTGTTGCCAACTACTCGCGAGGATGCGGATTACCGAGTAAGAATATTTACACCGACGAAAGAGGTACCGTTCGCTGGACATCCCAATCTCGGTACCGCGTTTGCGTTGCTGCATCGCGATAACATCACCGTCCCAGGCAAACTGTGTTTCGATGAGTTGGCGGGACTAGTGCCGGTCACATTCGATGCCGCAGATGACGATGACGTTGAACTGGAATTGCGTGCCCCAGAACCGCTGACGGTTGGTCCTGCGATCAACATTGAGGATATAGCGAGCGTCTTGTCGCTGGCGCCAGCCGACATCGACGTGCAGACGCATTCGCCGTGTGAGGCCTCGGTGGGATTACCTTTTCTGATGTGCGCACTGGCGAGCGAGTCTGCACTCGATCGGGCGAGCGTGGATGCACAGGCGCTGCGCGCACTCGAACACACCGGCGTGACGGCCGACCTCCACTGTTACCACCGGCGCGCCGATGGCAGCATCGAGGCACGCATGTTCGCGCCGTTCGACGGCGTGCCTGAAGATCCGGCGACTGGCAGCGCGAATGCGGCGCTGGTGGCACTGCTCACGCAGCACGCCGCGCGCGACGGCAAGTTCGAATTCGCTATCCGTCAAGGGTTTGCCATGGGACGTCCGAGCAGACTGCGGGCTCGCACAGAGCGCCGTGAGGGTCAGGTATCTCAGGTGTTCATCGGCGGTCGCTGCCGCGTCTTTGCCACCGGCACGCTCCGCGATTGATCACTGTCGACTGGCTGCAAGGCCGGTCAGCCCAACCAATGCGGGCGTATCGACGGTGATCAGGCGGGTTGGAATATCGACGAGATAGTCGCGCGAACGTCCCTTGTCGAGGAACCGCTCGCGGAAACCCGAGCGTTCAAATAGAGCGCGATTCGCTGGGATAATGCCACCGCCAAGATAGATGCCACCGTGGGCACCCAGCGTTAACGCGACATTGCCGGCAACGGCGCCGAGAAACAAATAGAACTGTTCGAAAGTCTCAACGGCGGCTTTGTCCTCTTGATTAGCGCGTTCGCTGATCACGCTCGCTGTCAGCGATTCCCCATGCATGATCTTGTGCAGCAACGATAGCCCGTTGCCCGAGATCAAACGTTCTGCGGAACAGTGGCCATCGTCGCCGCGTGCCGCTTCTATAATGTTCGCTTCGTCACGATTGGCAGCCGACAGGCTGACATGTCCGCCCTCGCCAGGAATCGCTAAGTATCCGTGGTCGTGATAGACGATGCTGGCGACACCGAGTCCTGTTCCCGGGCCGATCAGTACAGACGGCGCATGGGCTTCTGGCGTGCCATCGCCGATCTGTACGTATTCGCCGGGTTCCAGCATCGGCACCACATGCGCCAATGCTTCAAAATCATTGATGATAATGAGCTCGGTCAGCCCGAGATCATCGCGCAGGCGTTCAACGTTGAACGACCAGTCAATGTTTCGGAGCTTCACCTCATCGCCGGTGACCGGGCCGGCGATCGCGAGCACCGCATGGGTAGGCGCGTCACCTGTGTAGCCGTCGAGGAACGCGCCGAGCATGTCATCGATCTGAACATAAGCGGCGTTGCGCAATTTTCTGAGTCCGCTCAATTCACCTCGTCGGCTTGTGCTTGGCTGCCAAACGGCCAGACGTGAGTTGGTGCCACCGATATCGGCGATGAGCCAGCGTTGAGTGCCGGTTGCGGCTTTCATCTGTTTTCTTCTCCCGAATGCCGCGTTGCAGCATGCCCCTGTGATGCTCTCTGCGCAGAGGATCGGCGAGGCCAGCGGCAATTTCAAGTCCGCGTTCTATCATCGCAGCCGTCCGCAGCCTTCGTGCGTTACAATAGCCTGATCAACGCATCCTCCAGCACAACACGAGTGAGGAATCTCGGCATGGCCTCGATCAGGCAACGCTTGTACTCAATGATGGCGCGCACGCTGAAACTCTGGGTAAAACCAGATGTTGCGAGCGACGACAGCGTGGCGGCGATTCGCCGCTTGCACGCGGATCCATCCGTGCGCGTCTGTTACGTGCTTGAGACAGGTGGCCTGGCAGATTTCCTGACGCTGGAATCTGTCGCGCAAACCCTGGAGCTACCGCGGGCGAGTGATGCGCTCGACTATGCGGGCCAAGATCTCGGGCGCAGCGTGGTTATTTTGCGTCGCATGCGCGGCTGGTTATTCCAGCGCAAGAGCGCCCGCCAATCAGTGCGCTTGCGTCGCCTGATCGATGCCGCGACGACGGCTCGAGACGCATCCGATATGACCGTCGATGCGTTACCTGTCTATCTGATTCCTGTCGGGATTTATTGGGGCAAGGCACCGGGTAAAGCGCGCTCCTGGTTTTCGCTGTTATTCCGCGAGGACTGGGAAGTGGCTGGACGCACACGGCGATTTTTGACGACATTGCTGCATGGTCGACACACGTTGCTGCAGTTTTCCGAACCGATGCAGCTAGCGCCGTTGCTACAGGAGCAACTCGATAGTGAGCGTTCCTTCCGCAAAGCATCCCGAGTGTTACGCGTGCATTTCCGGATGCGTCGCGAAGCGACCGTCGGGCCGGACTTGTCGCATCGGCGTACGTTGATTGGCGAAGTGTTGCGCGCAGAGTCGGTCAGAAAACTGATCGCAGCGGAGGGTGAGCCCAACAGTCGTGCGCGGACCAAGGCAACGAACAAAGCCCGCAAGTACGCGTATGAGATCGCCGCAGATCTATCCTATTCCACAGTTCGCCTGCTCGATCGAGTCTTGTCGTGGCTGTGGAATCGTATCTATGACGGTATCGAGATCAACGGCATCGAGCGACTGCGTCAAACCGCTGTCGGTAACGAGATCATCTACGTGCCGTGTCACCGTAGCCACTTCGACTATTTGTTGTTGTCCTACGTGCTCTATAAGCAAGGCTTGTCGTTACCGTATGTCGCAGCCGGCATTAATCTGAACATACCGGTCGTCGGTACCGTCCTGCGTCGTGGCGGCGCATTTTTTCTGCGTCGCACCTTCAGCGGCAATCGCTTGTACGCCGCTGTGTTTCATTCCTACCTGAAGGCCCTGCAGACGCGCGGCTATCCGCTCGAGTATTTTATTGAAGGTGGGCGTAGTCGCACCGGTCGGCTGCTCGCACCGAAGGTGGGCATGATCAACATGACCGTACGGGCCTTTGCACAAGATTCCCGTAAGCCAGTCAAGTTCGTACCGGTGTACTTCGGTTACGAGAAACTGATCGAAGGTACGGCGTTCATCGGTGAGTTGCGCGGCGGCGAAAAAAGCAAGGAATCGCTGTTTGGTTTTTTCCGCTCGCTCCGAGCGTTGCGAGAGCAGTTCGGTAAAGTCTACGTCAATATCGGCGAACCCATCGACCTCGCCGATACGTTGCAGCAAGCAGCCCCGGATTGGCGAGAAACGGACACCGCCGACAGCAAACCGGAGTGGTTGCCGGCAGTGGCCGATCAACTCGGCTGGGAAATTTTGGAGCGGATCAATTCGGCAGCGGCTGTAACCCCTGTAAGCCTGTTGGCGCTTGCGTTACTAGGTACGCAGCGGCAGGCGATGGCGGAAGACGATCTGCTACGCCAGCTCAAACTATATCAGGCGTTGTATGCCGAGACGCCATACAGCGATACCGTCACGTTGCCATCGATGTCACCTGAGGAAATTCTGGCGCATGGCGACAGACTGGGTGTGATCGAATTTGAAGAGCATGCCCTTGGACGGATTGTGCATTTGCCGACCGGACAAGCGCAGCTACTAACGTATTTCCGCAATAACATTCTCCATCTGACGGTATTGCATTCGACGATTGCTGCCTGCTTTATCCACGGCAAGATTCTCGCACGCAGTGAGTTGCAACGATTGGTACGCCTCATTGCGCCATTCATCCGTGCGGAAATGCGCTTGCGCTGGGAAGTAGAGGATTTCCCGCGCGTGGTCGATATCGTGATCGACGCCATGTGTCGGCATGGCTTGCTTGAGGTCGACGGGGACATGCTGCGTCGTCCGAATGCAGGCTCGGCGCTTGCGTTCTCGTTGAATCAGATGGGTCAGTCGGTTGTACCCGTGCTGCAGCGCTACTACATGACAATCGCGTTGCTGAACAAGTATGGATCAGGCGCCTTGTCACAAGGCCGTCTTGAGGAAATTTGTCAACTCAGTGCCGAACGGTTATCGATACTGTACGGCATGCGTTCACCGGACTTTTTCGATCGACGTTTGTTCCGTACGTTTCTCGGTGTGTTGCGTGAGCGCCAGGTTATTGCAATCGATGACGATGGCAATCTCGCGTTTGAACTCAAGTTCGATGCCATCGAGAATGATGCCCGTCTCGTATTGGGCGAGCCTTTGCGGCACAGCATCCTGACCGTCACTGAGGTGACCCGCGAAGAAAAGATTCAACGCCCGCCAGAGCAGGAGGCCGCAGAATGACGGGCGCAATCAAAGTCGTCTCGTTTTACCGGTTTGTTCGAGTCGTTGAGCCGCGTGCGCTGGGAGAGGAAGTGCGTGCAAAAGCGGCCGAGCTCGATTTGCTCGGTACTGCAATAGTGGCGCCTGAGGGTTTGAATGCGACGCTGTCCGGTGGCGAGGCGAATTGCCAGAGACTGTTGCAGTGGTTAGGCACGATACCCGGCTTCGCCGATATCTCCGGTCGCTGGTCTGACGCTGAGGCTGCCCCGTTCAGGCGACTGCGAATCAAGTATCGCGACGAGATCGTCTCGATGGGTCATGCTGATGTGAATCCTGCGGATGGTCAGGGCCAGCATGTGGACGCAGCGCAATGGAACGCACTGTTGGAGGATCCGGACACACGCGTCATCGATACCCGCAATATCTACGAAGTCGAAGTGGGGTCTTTTGCAGGTGCCGTCGATCCTGGCACGACAAACTTTCGCGAGTTCACCCGCTACATCGAAAGTGAGCTCGCGGCCGACCGCGACAAGCCGATCGCCATGTTCTGCACGGGCGGTATTCGCTGTGAGAAAGCAACGGCAGTTATGCAGCGCATGGGTTTCGAGAATCTGTACCAGCTCGATGGCGGTATTTTGAGCTACCTGGATCAGGTTGCCGCAGATGATGAACTTGATAATCACTGGCAAGGCGAGTGCTTTGTGTTCGATTCGCGCGTTGCGGTCGATCAGGCGCTAACGCCCGGCGGGTATGTGCAGTGCCATGGCTGTCGGCGTGCGCTGGATGCCAAAGACCTCGCCCACCCGGATTACGAGCCTGGTATTTGTTGCGCACGATGCGCCGATCGGTTGTCCGATACTCAACGTCGACAGTTCGAAGAGCGTCGCAAGCAAGTTGCGCTGGCCGCCCAACGCGGAGAAACGCACATCGGTGCGGAGTATCCGACTAAGCGTTCAAATCCGGAATGATGTCGGACTCGAGGTGAGCGATTGCATCCTTCAGTTGCAGCTTTCGTTTCTTGAGTCGTTTCAAACGTATTTGGTCCATCGCCATATCGTCTGCCAGGCGGTCGATCAGCACATCGAGATCGCGATGCAGAACACGCAGCTCTTTCAGCTTGGTTAGCGTATCCATACCCTCGACATTGAGGATTTCGGTAATTTTTGCATCCACGGCAGGCTCCTGCAGCGCGGTTCTAAACGTGCCGCCAGTCCCGGTCTGTATCCGCGTAGGCGATGAAATCCGGGTTTAGCAGGCTGTCGCGCGTATTGTAGCGTAGGGGTGTACCGTCCCACCGACACACTATACCACCTGCTCCGCGGAGTACCGCATGTCCCGCCGCCGTGTCCCATTCCGAGGTTGGGCCAAAGCGCGGGTAGACATCGCCGCGACCGGCTGCCAGATAACAGAATTTCAGCGAACTACCCACACGTTGGACCTCTACCGAGCCCATTTTATCGAGCCAGGCGTCGACGGCTGGCGTCAGATGCGAACGACTGGTCAGCACCGTCGGTGTAGCGGGGCTCTTGCGCCGCACGTGCAGTGACTCTGTTTCGCCGTCGATGATCGCTGTAGCCCCTAAATCAGGTCCACCCCACCAGCTATGTCCCAGCACCGGCGCATGGATAACACCGAACACTGGCCTGTGATCCTCGATCAGAGCGATGTTGACGGTGAACTCACCGTTGCGATTGACAAATTCTCGTGTGCCGTCGAGTGGGTCCACCAGCCAGTAGCGAGACCATCGGCGACGCACTGCAAAGTCTGGAATGGCAGATTCCTCACTCAGCACAGGCAGCTTGGGAAACGCGGCAAGCAGTGCTTCGCGGATGAGTGCATCGGCTGCCCGGTCGGCCGCCGTCACCGGCGAAGCATCTGCCTTTTGATCGACCGCAAAATCCTGTTCGTACACCGTGAGGATCGCGTCGCCGGCAGCGCGAGCAATCGCGAGCAACGTCGGTGCAAGATCATCCTTGAACATGACGGCGAGAAAAGTAACAACTCATGTCATCATGGTATCAATAGCCGGTCCGCGCGCCTATCTCGGAGAACCCAATGAATGCCCTGTTGAGTCGACACCGTACGTTATTGCTGGATATGGACGGCACCTTACTCGATCTCGCCTATGACAACTTCTTCTGGCTACGTACCTTGCCGGAGTTCTTATCAAAGACACGTTCGACGTCGGTTGCAGAAGCGGAGCAAACGGTATTCGCGCTGATCGAATCGGAGCGTGGCACGCTGAATTGGTACGATCTTGATTTCTGGAGTGACGCGCTCGGGGTCGACATGCTGGCGATCAAGCGCGCGTGTCCGGAACCGATTCGGTTCATTGACGGAGCGGCCGCGTTTCTAACGCAGGCGCGCGAAGCCGGCCACGAATTGGTGTTGGTGACTAATTCGAGTCCCCCTCTGCTGGCGCTGAAACAGGAAGCGACCGGAGTCCTCGATTATGTCGACCGTGCCTACAGCTCCGCAGAATTCAGCGCACCGAAAGAGTCGCAGGAATTCTGGACACGATTTTTTGAACACGATACGGCGGACCCTGCAGAGTGTGTGTTGCTCGATGACAGCGAGTCGGTACTACAGGCCGCCGAAACATTTGGTATCGCGGCAACGATCGGTATTCGGCATCCGGATACCGGCCGGGAGCGTAATGCGCTGACCGGTCGTGTAGCGGTCGACTACGTGCGCGAACTACTGCTCTGAAGCGGGCTTGCTCGGTTTCCGACGTCTTCGTCTGCGCTTCTTCTTACTGCCGTCTTCGCCGGACCCTGCGTCTTTTACTTGTGCTTGCTGCGGGCGTGGTCCGCGGTTGCCGCCGGGACGACCACCGCCGCCTCGTCGGCCGCCGCTGGGCTTGCGTGGACGCCGGGGCGGACGCACGATTTCTGGTAAGCCTTCGTGATCAAAGCTTGCGACGGGAATACGGAAACCGATGTAGTCTTCGATATCCGGCAGCGACATCACATACTGTTCGCACCCGAAGCTGACTGCGACGCCGCTTGCACCGGCTCGCGCTGTACGTCCGATGCGGTGCACATAGTCTTCGCGATCCTGAGGCAGGTCGTAGTTAAAGACATGCGAGACATCATCGATGTGGAGCCCCCGAGATGCGACGTCCGTTCCGATCAGAACGTTGAGTTCGCCACTCTGAAACGCCTGCAGCATGCGCAGCCGTTTCTTCTGGGGGACATCGCCGGAAATCGCTTTCGCGACAATATCGTTGGCGTTCAGTGTGTCTTCGAGTCTTTCCGCTTCACGTTTGGTATTGACAAAGACCATCGTGCGCTCGATGTCCATTTCGCGCATGAGCTGGACGAGTAGCGGGATTTTTTCTTCGTTGGACGGATAGTAGATGGTTTGCTCAACACGATCAGCGGTGACTTTTTCGGGCTCGATCCGAACGAGCTCCGGGTCGTTCATATGTTCGGCTGCAAGCTCCATAACCCGGTACGAAAGCGTGGCGGAAAAGAGCAGGTTAAGCCGTTGATCAGCGGGCGGCAGGCGCCGCAGCAGAAATCGAATGTCTTTAATAAAGCCGAGATCAAACATCCGATCCGCTTCATCGAGCACCAGTGCCTGCGCATGGCGCATGTGAAACACGCGTTGCTTGAAATAGTCGATGATGCGACCGGGTGTACCGACGAGAATATCGATACCGGCCTCAATCGTATTGCGCTGTTTATCGTAGTCTGTGCCGCCATACGCGAGCCCGATTTTGAGGCCGGTGAATTTGCCCAGTTGCTCTGCATCATTGGCAATCTGGATCGCCAGCTCGCGCGTTGGCGCCAGCACAAGCGCGCGAATGCCACCTGGCTGGTGATTTTCCGGCAGCGGGTGGCGTAACAGGTAGTTGTACAGCGCGATTAGAAACGCGGCTGTCTTGCCTGTGCCGGTCTGTGCTTGTCCCGCCACATCACTGAACTTCAATGCCAACGGCAAGGACTGTGCCTGGATAGGTGTTGCGTTGCTGAAGCCGGCCGCGGTGATACCTTGCTGCAAGGTTTCGGGCAAGTCGAGTGTGGCGAATTCGAGATCCGATAGATGTTCTGT
>JBCAZB010000073.1:0-9428 GCA_038533315.1 Pseudomonadota bacterium
AAATTAGTGCGGCTGGAGTTCCGATATCCGGCCTTGCTGGATGTCGTTCGGTGTCTACAGTTTGTTATCGAACAATCGTCGTGTCAGGTCGATCATGAACGCCGTACTGGCACCGAACAGAATGAGGCCGCTCATTGCTTCGAAGGTGCTGAGCAGTCGCCAGGTCTCACTAAGGGTGATGTCCCCATAGCCGAGCGTCGTAATCGTTGCGCCGGAAAAATATAGCGCTGCATTTAACGATTCGAATTCCCCTAGTAACAAATAGATCACCGCCCAGGACCAGACCTCAACGGAGTGGATCGCGAGCACTACGACTACGGTGATCGACAGCATGAAGATCTTGTGGGAAATGCCGGGACCGTCGGGATGACGTTGAACGATGCGTCGCAACCCCATCACCAACGCGACAAGCGCCGAAACATGAAAGCACGCGGTGGTAAGCACAATCACAGAACCGACGATGAGAGGCCAAATCAGCATAGGCGGCGTGTCACAGTGTCCCCCGACTGATATAGCGTAGCAGAGTGTGACGCGTTTGTTTGCCGTGGTTTGTGAATCCTCGCTAGGGTGTGACCATGCGCAAGCAACGAACAACCACCATTGCACTCGGAGTCTTGATTTGGGTGACGCCCGCGATCATCGCGGGTGCGTTCGGATGGCGCAGTGTCTGGGGTGATCACAACGCACTGCTCGATTATCTGTTTCCATTGCCATTCTCCGGAGGTGTGCTGCACCTTCCGAGTTTTTTGTTGACGTCGTTCGCACTGCTGTTGTGGCGCGATGGCCGATCCCGTCCTGCCTGGTTACCCTGGGTCGCCGCGGGTGTTGGATTGGCAGCGCTAGCGTCGATGATCGATTTCGAACGGATCAACGCATGGCTGTTCACTGACTATCAACCGGCTGCATCGGTACTGCAGTTCAATCGAGACGCCAAGGCGCTGTTCATCGCGAGCGACTGCCTGTGGTTGGTGGCGCTAACATTGCGTGCGTTTCCAAGGCCGCGTTGGCAAGCGATAGTAATGCCGTTGTTGCCGCTGCTGGTGATCAGCATCGCGGTAGGTGGGTACCAGGTGCAAGGGCCGATCTTTGAACGACATGCCGGTCAGGCTGCTGAGTTGCGGGGTGACCATCGTTATCTCGTCTACACGAATCAAGAATACGATGTGGCGGTATTTGAGGACTGGGTGCTTAGTGGCGGCGTGACGCCACCGTGGTTAGACGCCAATGCAGAACATGTGGCTGTGCTGTTTACCAACAGTAAGCAACTCGCCGAGCGCGGCGACTACAGCGCACTTAGCGCCGACAACATCATCGCGACTGCCTGCTGGTTTGAGGAAGATCGGGAGCTGACAGTCACCGCCGCACTATTCGATTGTTTTGCCGATCGTCAAAACACGGTTGAACGCGGCAATGCGGCCATCGCGGTGCAGCCCAGAAACTTGCCGGATGATATCCGTCGTTGGCTGGGCGGCGCGTCGATTTGTCAGGGTGTGAGCCTCGACGTTAGTCCGGAGTTCAATCTAGCGTTGGTCGATCATTGCCGAACTTTGCGGCGACGCTATCCGCAGGCCATTCTCGCGATGAAGCGAAACCATGGCCGCGACGCTCGCGTCGTGCGGCGTGTGCAACAACAAGCGCGACAACTTGGGTTCGAGCGTTAAGCGAGTGAGCGAGGCTCTTTTTCCACCTCAAAATACTATTGTGGTATAAAAAGCCCACAATAAGTGATTATTCGCAATAGGAAAGGTTTGATGAGCTATCAGCATCTGGCAGTGTTCCTGCTGCGGTTGACGGGCTTCGCGCTGGCCTTTGCTGGCATCGGGCAGTTGTTGTTGCTCACCATTGGTATGTTGATCGGTGGCGATTTTCCGTCACTGTTCGCGGCAATTCCGGGCCTGCGCCTCGCGATTCCAGGTGTGGTACTGCTGTTGATTGCCAAGCCTGCTGGCCAATGGCTCGGCCGTGGCCTGGATGCACCGGAATAGGTAGCCGATCGGCGCCCTCCGACGCCGACCGGCTTAGGTACTAAGGTTTCGGCGCTGCGTCGTCGCTGCGCTTCAACACCTTGGCTTGCTTGACCCATTCGTCGCGCGCGATCCGGCCTTTGAATACCTCAAGCTTGTCGTCGACGATTCGGATATCTCGCGCCGTCCAGTCGGCAACCTGCCAGAAGTAGTACACGCCGTTGCGGTTGAGCAATCTCTCCAACTTGGGGCCTACACCGGAAATTCGTTTCAAATCGTCTTTTGGCCCATGATCCGCCGCTTTCAGCAGCACAGGTCCCGTTGGTTTCGGCTTCGGTGCGGGCTTGCTCAGCTTGGCGATTGCCGCCTCGATGCGGGTCAGGCGCTGATCCATCGGTTTAAGGTCCGGCGCTGCCTGCGTCTTCACGACCGGAATGCCGGCAAGTGCTTTCTCAACCGCCGACAACCGCGCGTTCAATGGCGCAACATCCACTTGCTGCGTGTTCACAACCGGTATCTTACCCAGCGCTTTCTCCACCTCCGCGAGGCGCTGTTGCACAGGCGACAGATCGACAGCAGGCGGCTTGGGCGCATTGCGCAGGTTGGCGGCCAACGCGTCGATATCGCGACGGACCGGGGTCAGATCGACGTCGACATTCGGTTGATGATTGAGCAGTGTCGACTCCAGCGCGCTGAAGGCCGAGTGCACCGGTGCGAGATCGGTGGGCTCGGGCGCAGGGATCTCGATCGCTGCGATCGCACGCTCCAGCGAGCCGAGCTTGTCATGCACCGGTGTCAGGTCGACAGACTCGGGCGCTGGGATTCGAATGCTTTTGACAGTTGCGTCGACCTGCCCGACACGCTCCAGCACGGGGCCGAGATTCACGGGCTCCGGCGTCGGGATCCGGATGGCGTCGATGCGCTCTTCGAGCGCTTCGAGTTTGGCACTGATCGGTGATAAGTCCGTCGCCGGGAAATCGATATTCCGAACATCCGTGTCGAGTGTCTTGAGCGTCTGCTGCAGCGGTGACAGATCCGTCTCCGGAAACGAGATGCTGTCAATGCGTTTACTGAGGGCGCCGATGTGCGACTCTATCGCCGAGAAGTCGGGTTGTTCCGGTTTCGGAATCTCGATGCTCGCGACCGCGCCGTGCAACTGGCTCAGCTTGCCTTCCACACCGCTTAGGTCGGTCTCAGGGAACGTCGGCACCGGAATCTGTGCGAGCTCGCGCTTGAGCGTCGGCTCAATCGATGCGCTCAGTGCGGTGACTTTGCTATCGAGCTCACGCCATGCTGTCTCATCTTCGGACTTGCGGCGTAACAGTGCCGTGTAGCTCTCTGTGATGTCGATCAACTTGCGGCGAGACCACCAATAGCCAAGCGCGAATCCGAACAACGCCGCCAACAAAAAAATCAGTGTGTATTTTGCTAATAGATAGCCCATGTCTTTCCCCTTATTGTTCCAGTGCCTGCACAGCGATGACGATGCGTCGGTTCTGTGCGCGGCCTGCTGCCGTGGCGTTGTCTCCAATTGGCATTGCTTCCCCGAAGCCTCGCGTCGTAACGCGGGTGCGGTCAATCCCAAGTTGCGCGAGTGCATTCGCCACCGCGTTAGCACGTCGCAGGCTCAAAATAACGTTGTCTTCTTCATTGCCGACACTATCCGTGTGGCCTTCGATCACGAGATCCCCGGCGCAGTCGGCCGCGACTGCCGCCAATTGTTCGAGCAAGGCGTTGCTGCGCGCATCGATAGCAGCGCTACCAGTGCGAAAGCGGATGCTGGTCTCGCCCAATAAGGCAGCGAAAGTATCGTTGCATCGCGACACTTCTTCCGGCACTTGCAGCGTGACGCGGCCAAGCGTCAGCGGTGATGTTGTATCGTTGACAATCGAGCGGATCCGCGTCGCATTGTCGGCAGTGGTCTGACCAATAACGGCAAAGCGCCCGTCGGTCCAGGTCACCTCACCCGTCTCTAGCAGCGGCAACACCTGTAAGGCACGTTGCCGTGCGGTTTCGTCCATCGGCATGCCGGGATCGCTCGTCACCGTAATGTCGTAGCCGACAGGTCGGGCGTCCGGATCTGCGAATCGGCGTAGCGCATCGCGTGCCGCATTGTCCGAGACTTCGCCTGCGATGCGTACGCCATCAATACGACGCAACATCGCGAAGTCGTGCAAGCGAGGCTCAGCCGGTGGCTCGGCCGGTGCGTTTAGTGCGACGTTGACGCGAATGGGGCAGACGAGCTCACCCGCCCAGCTATCGCAGACAGCACCCCGCGCCAGTGCTTCTATGGTGGCCTGTTCGGTCGCGGGCGCCGTGGCCGAAACGTCGACGAATTGCCCGTCCGCAACCACGGTGACATCGTCATAGCGCTGCAACGCCGATGCGACGCTCTGCTGAGCGGTTGCCTCGATGTTGGGTGCGGTCAGCAGTGCGCCGATCAGGAACGTGATCAGCAGACCCGCTAGCCAAAGCAATCCCCATGGCCACCAGCCCGCTGGTTGCTCGCGCAGCTTCCAAAATCGCACAGTGCGATGCAACCGAGTTTCCTCGGTATCGGACATTGAACTCATGTGCGCCTCCCCACGTACATTGTTCTATCCCTGAAGAACATAATGTATTTGGTGTGCGACCTTCCAGTGACAGTGCGAAAACAATTGTTACGTACATTCGCTGTCGAAGTTGCCTACAATGCTGCACGATGACGGTGTTACAGCTAGCAGATCTTCTCGGCGTGTGGGTGTTTGCCTATAGCGGCGGCCTCGTCGCGGCGCGTCAACGGATGGACTTGTTTGGCTACATCGTCCTAGGCTTGTTGCCTGCCGTTGGCGGCGGTACGTTGCGCGACCTGATTCTCGATGTGCCTGTGTTTTGGGTGGCGCAGCCGATTTACATCCTCGTCGCGATCAGCGCAGGGTTGTTTGCATTCGCCTTGCCGGTCGTCGTCGGTAAGCGACTGACAGTGCTGACCTGGGCAGATGCGCTCGGTATGGCATTGTTCTGTATCATGGGTGCCGCGAAAGCGCTGGCAGTAACCGGCAGTCCGGTAGTCGCAGTCACGATGGGCGTCATGACCTCCACGGTCGGAGGTATGTTACGCGATGTTGTCGCGAACGAGATTCCGCTGGTGCTCGTGCGTGAGATCTACGCCAGCGCGGCGGTCGCAGGGGCGTCGGTGTATTGCATCGCGGTCGGACTCGCCGGAGCCACGCAAACGATCGGATTGCTTGCCGGTGGCGCCGTCGCGTTCCTGCTGCGTGCCACCGGCATCTTGTTTAACCTGTCGCTGCCCATCCGCCGGCTGGTGCAACCGGCCGATGACAGCAAGGACTAACGTCCGCGACTATCGTCCGAAATTGAAACGCACGCCGACGTACCCGGCACGGCCGAGCGTCTGATAGCCGAATACCTCTTCGTAGTCCTCATCCAGCAGATTGCTGCCGCGCAGGTAAACGGTCATTGCGTCGGATACCGTGAACTGGCTGCTCAGGTCGAGTAACCAGAAGTTGCCGATCGTGACAATCTCTGACGGCGTCGGGAATGGTGGAAAGAATCGGTCGAGGCGTGTGCCGCCGTACTCGGCCGTCAGGCGATTGTTCCAACGGCCATCCAGAGCCGCCAGTGACAAGCCCAACGCGCCGGTGTGACGCGGTCTGCGTAGTTCGTCGATGTCGCCGCCCGTCACGGCATCCGGTTCAGTAGCGTCGACATAGGTATAGCTAGCATCCACGGCGACCGTCGAATTGATCTGCCATTGTGTCGCAAACTCTGCGCCCTGCCGTTCACTATCGCCGTCCTGATTCTCTGCGGTGACTTCGAAGTTCTCTGTGAACACGAATCCGTTGATCTCGTTTTCGAGGTTCTGCCTGAATACCGTCACTTGCCAGGTGAGTTGGTCATCAAACACGCTTGCGTCGACACCGATATCGATCGACAACGACTCCTCTGGCTCGAGATCGGGATTACCGACGAATGTGCCAGGGAAAAAACCGAAGCGTTCGGTGAAGGTAGGGTTTTTCTGGCCGGTTCCGATACTGCCGCGCAGTTTCATTGTGGGCGACAAGGCGTAGGCACCGGACAGACGCGCGTTGAACGCATCATCGAAATCGCTATTGCTATCGAAGCGCGCACTCGCAATCCAGCTGAAGTTATCGGCGGCAAGTCCGCGGTACTCAGCGATCAAACTGGAGATATCCATCGATTGATCCTGGTTCGGATCGCCGAAGACGACAGCCCCGCGCTGGCGGAAATCCGACTGTTCGTGTTCGGCTGCGAGTGACAGGCCGTTATCGCCGATAGGAATGTCGAGCTGATACGCGACGGCCAAGCGCTCTGCGCCGCTGCTGATACCCGCTTCGCCGTTAGCGAATGACGCATTGTCGCTGTCGAACCAGCGCGCCGAGAGGCTATGCGTCATCCCTGCCGTGCCACTCTCCCAACGGCCGGTCACGTTTGCCGTCAACGTGGTTGTTTCGTTGACGCTGTCCGAATCGGCTGGCAGGCCTGTGCTGAAATCGATCGCATCGAATTCCGCGGTCGCATCGCTGTAGCGCAGCGCGCTCTTGATTTGCAAAGAACCGTCACTTTGCCAATTGGCGTTCGCGAAGACCGTTGTCAGTTCGGCACCGTCTTCCTCATCGCCGGTTCGGGAGATGTTGGCACCGTCGGTGTCCTGACGTTCGATACCGCCGGCGAGCTGCCAGGCGCCCGCATCGGTGCTGCCGTTCAGCCCGAGGTTACGCGTACCAAAACTACCGGCTTCTGCGTATCCGTCGACGCCCGAAATACCCTCACCGCCCTGACGCGTAATGATGTTGACGACGCCACCGATCGAATCGGTGCCCCACAGCGTACTTTGTGCACCACGCACAATTTCGATGCGCTCGATCTGCGCCGTGCTCAGAAACTCCCAGCGAAACTCATCGCCCGTCGCCGGATCGTTGGCCCGGTTGCCATCGATCAACACCAGAATCTGATTGGCTTCGGCGCCGCGCACGCGCACCTGCGTTTGTGAGCCACTCACACCGGTACGGCTGACGCTGAAGCCCGGCACGCTGCGCAGCAAATCGGCCACGGTCAGTGCTTGTCTCGCTGCGATTTGTTCGTTGTCGATGATGGTAACCGCGTTGCCGATGTCACTGAGCGATAGCGGCGTGCGCGCGGCACTGACGACAATTTCGTCGACCGATTCTTCGGCGTGGATGTTTCCGCCGGACGCTACCGCTAGCGCCACCGTGGAATAGAGGATGTGAGTGATTTTCATGATTTAGCTCCCGCAGACGTCCCCGAGCCCGCTTTTAGTCTGGTGAGCAGCGGAAATATCGAGAACGCGCAAAAGCGAGGTCCCCACCGATCGCCCGCCGCGATCACACCGTGGATTAATCGTCAGGCCGGTATCCGGACTCATGAGTAACGCTGCGCGTTGTGGCGGATCGCCTTCCCACACATATCGTGTGCAGTGGCTTAAGAAGATCGGCCTGACTCATTTACCGTTGCGGGGGCAGTGACGGGATTGCTGATAGCGCACCGTCTTCCCGTTTAATGTTGCCTTGCCAGACAACACTCACCTGTCGAAGTCGCGCACAACTTACGCCAACTATAGCGCGGGCGCAACAACGGTTTGGGTATCAACCGGAGATGACAGCGATAAGCTGTTGACGGCTATGTAATACCGAACTGCAGCTCGGCCAGACGGGCATACAGGTCATTGGACTCGACCAGTGCGTCATGCGCACCGGTGGCGACAACCCTGCCCTGATCGATCACCACCAGTTTGTCGGCTTGCTTGACGGTGGCCAGTCGATGCGCGATGACGATGGTCGTGCGATCGGTCATCAGGCGGTCGAGTGCCTGCTGCACCAATTGTTCGCTCTCGGCATCCAGTGAGCTGGTTGCCTCATCGAGCAATAGTAGTGGTGCGTCCTTCAAGATCGCCCGAGCAATCGCGATGCGCTGGCGTTGACCGCCGGACAATCGGGTGCCCCGTTCGCCCAGGTAGGTTTCATAGCCTTCTGGCAACGCTTCAATAAAGTCATGTGCGGCGGCAGCCCGCGCTGCTGCGAAGACCGCCTCATCGTCAGCCTCTGGACGTCCGAAGCGAATGTTCTCGATGGCGCTCAGGCCGAACAACACCGTTTCTTGCGGTACCAGGCTGATCTGCTGTCGGAGTGCGAGCGGATCCAGCGACGTAATCGGGAAATCGTCGATCAGAATGCGCCCGGCTTGTGGGTCGTAGAAGCGCAGCAGCAATTGCAGGCACGTGCTTTTGCCCGCACCGGATGGCCCCACCAGCGCCACAGTCTCGCCGGGCTCCACTGTAAAAGAGAGCGCATCGACCGCACGATCGCCGGGTCGAGATGGATAATGAAAGCCGACACTGTCGAAGGTCACCCGACCGGTGATGCGGGATGGCAGAGTTTGTGGCTCGGACGGTGGCGCGATGGCGGGTTTGGCGGCCAACAGTTCCGCCAGTCGTTCCATCGCGCCAGCGCCGCGCTGTATTTCCCCCCACACTTCGCTTAAGCCGGCTGCCGAAGACCCGACCAAACCGGCGTAGAGCAGGAACTGGCCTAGTTCACCGCCGGTCATCGTGCCGCGAATGACGGCACGAGCGCCTAACCAGAGGACGAAGGTCAATGCGCCAAACACGAGAATAATCCCCAGCGCGGAGATCAGGGCGCGCACGCGGGTACGCGCGATGCCGGCGCGGAAACTCTGCTCGGTGGCATCGTCGAAGCGCTCCGTCTGTATGGCCTCCATCGTGAAAGACTGTACTGTCTGCATCGCATTTAACGTTTCGCCCGCGAGCCCACTTGTCTCTGCGATCTTGTCTTGGGCGACGCGCGACAGATTACGAATGCGTCGCCCGATTGCGATCAACGGGATCACGACCACGGGGATCGTTAGCAGGATGTAGCCGGCCAAAGCAACGTTGGTGACCAACAGTAAGATGAGCGCACCCACAAAACTCAGCGAGCTGCGTAACGCGATCGACAGGCTGACGCCGGAAATGCTCTGTACGAGAGTGGTGTCGGTGGTCAGTCGCGACAGCACTTCGCCGGTGCGCGTGACTTCGAAGAACGTGGGATCGAGGCGCACGATGTTGCGATAAACGGCACTGCGTAAATCGGCGACGACGCGCTCGCCAAGCCAGGTCACAAGATAAAACCGCAGGGCCGCAAACGCACCGAATACCAGAGCAACGAGAAGGAACCAGCCAAAATAGCGATTGATGGTTTGCAGATCACCGGCGCTGAAGCCACGGTCGATCAGGTGACGAAAGGCTATCGGCAGCGCCAGCATCGCCGCCGCCGCCACCAACAGCGCGATAAGCGCGAGCATCAAAGCGCCGCGATACGGCCGAATAAACGGCCATAACGTGGCGAGTGGCTTGAGCGATCGGCCCTTTGGACGTTCTTCTGTCATTCGGGTGGGCTGCTACCTGTCTAACCGGACGGCAATGCG
>JBCAZB010000074.1:0-9399 GCA_038533315.1 Pseudomonadota bacterium
GCTAGACTTCGTCGCGGCCCGCAATCAAGTTATCAACAACGCCTGGCTCGGCCAACGTGGATGTGTCACCCAAATTGCCATAGTCGTTCTCTGCGATCTTGCGCAGAATGCGGCGCATGATTTTGCCGGAACGTGTTTTCGGCAAACCCGGTGCCCATTGAATCACATCGGGCGTCGCAATCGGCCCAATTTCCTTGCGGACCCATTGCTTGAGGGCCGCACGGAGTTCATCGCTCGGCGCAATGCCCTCCATCAACGTGACGTACACATAGATGCCCTGACCTTTGATGTCATGCGGATAACCAACGACTGCTGCCTCTGCCACACTGTCGTGCGCGACCAGCGCCGACTCAACCTCGGCAGTGCCCATGCGGTGGCCGGATACATTTAATACATCGTCGACGCGACCCGTGATCCAGTAGTAACCGTCGGCATCGCGTCGCGCGCCATCGCCCGTCGTGTAAACGCCATCGAACGTTGAGAAGTAGGTTTCGATAAAGCGCTGGTGATCGCCGTAGACGGTACGCATCTGGCCGGGCCAGCTGTCGAGAATAACGAGATTGCCGGCGCCTTCGCCTTCAATCACAGCACCATCGGCGTCCAGCAACGCCGGCTGAACACCGAACAACGGCTTGCTGGCGCTTCCAGGCTTCAGCGGTGTTGCGCCCGGTAACGGGCTGATCAACACACCACCGGTTTCCGTCTGCCACCAGGTATCAACGATCGGGCAACGCCCTTCGCCAACCACGTCGTGATACCACTCCCAGGCCTCCGGGTTGATCGGCTCACCCACAGAGCCGAGCAATCGCAACGACGCGCGTGAGGTTTGTTTAACCGGCCCGTCGCCTTCGCGCATCAGCGCGCGAATGGCTGTCGGCGCGGTATAGCAAATGTTCACGTTGTGCTTATCGCAGACGGCCCACAAGCGTGATGCATCGGGGTACGTCGGTACACCTTCGAACATAATCGTGATTGCGCCGTTCGCGAGCGGACCGTAGACGATATAGGAATGGCCGGTGACCCAGCCCACATCGGCGGTACACCAGTAAACATCGCCTGGTTGGTAGTTGAACACATCCCGGAATGTGGTTGCCGCGTAAACGAGGAAACCGCCGCTGGTATGCAGTACGCCTTTAGGTTTGCCGGTCGAGCCCGAGGTGTACAGGATGAACAGCGGGTCCTCGGCATTCATCGGCTCAGCGGGGCAATCGGCATCGACAGCTTGCTCTGCTTCATGCAACCAGACATCGCGATCGTCATGCCACGCGACGTCGCCGCCAGTGTTGCGAACCACCAGTACTTTATCGAGTGTCGTTACACCATCGATCGCAGCCGCCGCATCAACGTTGTCTTTGAGCGGGATTGTCTTGCCGCCGCGCCGACCTTCGTCGGCGGTTATGACGACATTGGAATCGCAGTCGATGATTCGGCCAGCCAGCGCATCCGGAGAAAAGCCACCGAAGACCACCGAGTGAATCGCGCCGATGCGCGCGCAGGCCAGCATCGAGATCGCCGCCTCGGGAATCATCGGCATATAAATAGTGACGCGATCGCCTTTCTTGACGCCAATCGATTTCAATACGTTCGCGAACCGGCATACACGCTCATGCAATTGGCCGTAAGTAATGTGCTCGTCGGTCGCCGGGTCGTCGCCTTCCCAGATGATCGCCGTGTCATCACGCTTGTCAGCGAGGTGTCGGTCCACGCAGTTGTAGCAGACATTCAGCTCGCCATCTTCGTACCAGCGAATATGCAGATCGTCCTTGTCATAAGACACATCCTTGACCTTGGTGAACGGCTTTGCCCAGTCGAGGATGCCCGCTTGCTCGGCCCAGTACGCCTCGTTGTCGTCGATTGACTGTTGATAGCGAGCCTCGTAGCCCGCCGCGTCGACATTGCCATTGGTCTTGTAGTAATCGTTGACCGGATAGGTCTTTGTCATTGTCGCCCCCGTGTTCTTACTCCGGCGTCCCGTATGAAACCGCTGCAACCATCATAGAGGTTCCGGTGCTCAAGATGAATAGAGCAGTCGCCCCGCGGGCGCTACACTACGCTATTAGAGCGCGTCACGAGTAATTACAAGATGAACGATCATGACACACTCGGTCGCGACTTTTCGTCGAAAGCTCGTCACATTATTCCTGGCTTGGGATGGGGTACGGCATCGAGCCTCCTGATTCTCGTCATCATCAATGTCGTTTCACTGAATGTCTGGCCCCAACTTGGCATGGGCGGTGACTTCTGGGCATTCTGGTTACCGTTCATGGTGCCGGCCTTACCGCTGATGCTTTGCCTTGAGCCAAAGCTCGCTATCCTTAAGTTCAGAAAGGGAGACGGTCAGCCAGATACCCTTGTTTTAGTGATCGCGATTATTGGTTTGGGCACTGCGTCAGCGTGCCTGCACACAGCGCTCCCGCGTCTGCTAACACCGGTCACATCCGTGATGTCTATCGCCGAGATCGACCCAGATAATCCCGCGCCCTACTACGAAATCGAAGCCATTTCTGTGGACATGCAACAAGGCGGTTCAGTCGATGACAGCCGATTAATTAGTCCTGAAACTGATAACTTTATCTATTACCAATACTACGCCGTACCGATACTGGCACCGGGTGAATCCTATGATGGCGAGCAGCGGATCTGGTTTGGTAAACGAGTCAGCAAACTAGTGCAGGCGACCACATCCGATGCAGAGAGGGCTGAAATCAATGAATCTCTCTACCAACATGGCCTGCAGGAACTCAATCGCCTCGACCTAAATACCGTCGGCCCATTAAGAGTTGTCAAAGACCCACAGGATCGGTTCTCTTACGGTATCGCGATTGCGGCGAGAGCTTATCAAGCTGTCGCAGACCGCGCGATAATTCTCGCGGAAAGCAACGACAGGTTGATGCGCTGGGAAGGCAACGCGGTACTCTGGTTCCTGACTGCGTTAGCATTACTGCGATGCTCCTGCTGATTTGTCTATGGTTGATTCCTTATGACACCGCCGTTCTAGCTAGACACCAACAATTAGGATTGCCAGCGAGTGAAACATTTTTATGGCTGAAAGAAATGGTTTGGCCGGATCGTGAGAACTGGGCCGCGCCGGTCTTGGTCGTAGCAATGATAGCGGTATATGCGAGCATGGCGCTTACAGGCGCCGATGCGGTGTCGCCCGCAGCAGCAGACCTATTCGACCATGGCGGCATTCGACGTAGTGCAGTACTCGACAGTCAATGGTGGCGCCTTGTCTCCGGTGTATTGCTGCACGGAAACCTCCAACATCTTTTTCTGAGTGTTTTCGTTCTGTATCTTTCTGGCTTGATTTTTCTGATGGTCGCAGACAACAAGACGTTTTTCCTAGTCTTTTGGCTTGCTGCGCTCATTGGCGGCAGTGTTGGACTGATGTCTCAGGAGAATGTCGTCACCGTCACGCCCACAGCGGGAATACTAGGCGTTACCGGCGCTTATCTGTCGCTATTCATCGCTCGGAAACTGTACTCATTCGAAGCCGGCCTGGCTCTCCCGATGATCTTAATGGGTCTCGCATTCGGCCTTTATCCATGGGTTGATCACTTCGCCAATATCGGTGGTTTGATCGCTGGATTATTGACGGGCTTTGTGTTGCAGCGGACAGGTAGGCTCGCGGTACTCGACGATGATCAGGACCCCTAATCGCCGCAGCGCTTTTCGCGAAAAGCGCGTACGATAGGTGGTGTCATGTCCGACAAATCACAGCAATCCTTGGCAATGGCCTTTTTGGCCGCGACCGCGTTCATCAACTCGATGGGCATGGGGCTGATTGCGCCGATCATGCCGTCGCTGCTACTCGATATTACCGGCGGCGATCTCGCAGACGCGTCGTTCTGGGGTGGTATCGCCGTGATCAGCTACGCGACGATGCAGTTCTTTTTCTCACCTATTGTCGGCGGCCTGTCAGACAAGCTGGGGCGTCGCCCCGTGCTGCTGGTCTCACTGTGTGCGTATGCGATCGACATGTTTTTGCTCGCGATTGTGCAGACGCTACCCTGGTTCTTGTTGATTCGCGGGGTTGCCGGCATCTTCGCATCGACCTTTTCGACTGCCGGTGCCTACGTCGCAGATATCACCCCGCCTGAGCAACGCGCACAGCGCTTCGCCATCTTGGGTGCGGCGTTTGGTGCCGGGTTTATTCTGGGGCCTGCCATCGGCGGCGTTCTCGGCGATATCAATGTCCGCTATCCGTTTTTCGCTGCGGCGCTGGTCGCCTCAGTCAACGCCCTATTTGGTTTCTTTTTCGTCAAAGAGTCGTTACCGAAGGATCGTCGGCGCGAATTTAGCTGGGCGCGCGCCAACACGTTTGGCACGATCGGGCGTCTCATTCGCACACCGGGCATCGGCATGCTGTTACCGGTGTTCTTCCTCGCCACGCTGTCTTCGTGGGTTTATCCAACCGTTTGGTCCTACGTGGCGAAGGCCAAGTTTGCATGGACCGAAGGCGAGATTGGTTGGTCGATCGCCTACTACGGGGTTATTGCGTTCGTCGCACAGGCCGTCGTGTTGCAAATCGTGCTGCCCAAGATTCAAATGCGCACCGCCATCTGGCTCGCGTTGCTGGTCGAGATGGTTGCACTCTTCGGCATTGGCATGGCGAGCAGTGGATGGTTCGTCTATTTGATGGTGACGACTGCGCTGATCTCGGCCATGCAAGACCCGGCGATTCGTCAGTCGCTGTCGGCGCGCGTCCCGGAGGATGCACAAGGCGAGCTGCAGGGCGGCCTGTCGGCGCTCACCAGTGTGGCGATGATCCTGTCGCCGCTCATCTACAACGGCACCTTCACACTGACCGCCGGCGAGAACCCGGTCGTCTACTACCCCGGCGCGCCGTTCATCGTCGCCGCTGTGATGTCCGGTCTGGCACTGGTGTTCTACGCGGCCAGAGCGCCGCGAGACAATGTGCCTATCGCGGCTAACCAAAAGGTGGACGGCGACATCTAAGCAACATGACTGATGGCGCCCAACCTCGCGGACTCCCGACTACCCCCGAATTCCATGCGGTAATCGCGGATCGCAGCGATCGTTGGTACGCCGCTTGTCTACGCATTACGAAAGATCCGGATCTGGCAGCCGATGCGGTGCAGGACGGCTTGCTGTCCGCCTGGCGCAAGCGCGAGCAATACGATCGCGATGCCTCTTTAGACACGTGGATACACCGGATCACGATCAATGCGGCGCTGCAGTTGTTACGCAAACGCAAACCCGAGCGCTGGTTACCGATGCTTGAAGAACAAGTGGATACGACCACACTGCCGGACAGCGCTCAATCCGACCGCGAATTGGAGGCCAGTCTCGGCCGCGCGTTGAGTGCGCTCAGCGATATGGAACAACTGTGTTTCGTATTGAAACATCTCGAGCAATGGCGCCTCGCGGAGATCGCCGAACGCCTCGATGTCAACGTCGGCACGATCAAGCAAGCGTTGTTTCGCGGCGTCAGAAAATTACGGATCGGCATGCCCGACCTGAGGAGCACATCATGATTGACGACGACCAGCTTCTACTCTTTTACTACGACGACGGTTTATCACCGGACGAGCACAATGCGATCCGCGATGCGATCTCCCGCGAGACAGAGGTCGCTGATCGCTACCGGACATTGCAGGCGACACTTGGCGAAGCGAGTGATGTCAGCGCTATTCGTGCACCCAACCATTTGAAGTATCAATGGCAGGAGGCGATTACGCAGGCCGCGCGCCGTGAGACAGCGCCCACATCACCGTCGAGACCCAAGTTCTTGCTCTGGGGCAGTGCCCTTGCAGCAAGCCTGTTCGTTGCTTTCGCCATCGGCACCCAGGTAGGCAGTCTGGACGACAACAAAACCCCGGCCGCGGTCGCTAGCGCACCGTCGAACGACGCATTTGCACGCGGCCTACAAGTCCACCTGCAGCAAGCGTCGACTCTCATCGAGACACCGACAGAGGCGACAACCGCAGACACCGCGGCATTGGTCAACCAAATCGTGGCGCAGAATCGTCTATTTGAAAAAGCCGCAGAAGCGAATGAAGCGCACGATGTCGCAAGACTGATGCGAGCGATTGAACCAGTTCTGGTGCGGCTCGCCAATCCCGATGTATCGCCCGTCGAAGCCAACGCACTGCGGCTGCAAGTGGCTTTCGAGCTCAACGCCGTACTAACCAAAATTGAACAGACTGCATCAGAAGTCACAGAGACCATTTGATTGAGAATGATGATGAAACCACAACTTTTGAAAATCGCCGTGATTGTCACCGCCCTCTTCGTGAACAGTGTGGCGCTCGCCGATCGTGTTAGTGATAAAGACCGACTGAAGATCTCCGCGATCGAAGCATTGATGGTAGCACCGCAGGAACGTTCGCTACCCGTGCTCAAGAAAGTCATGGCAAGTGACAACAGTACCGTCGTCAAGGAGCGGGCGCTGTTCGTGCTGGGCCAGATTGATCACCCTGACGCGCTGGCGATTATTCTCGGAACTGCGCGTGATAACAGCTCGCCGCTACAAGGTGCTGCCATTCGCACGATCGGCATCAGCGGCGATGCAACCGCTATGGCGCAGCTCTCGACAATTTTTTCGAGCGGCAGTCGTGCCGCTCAGAAAAAAGTACTGGAAGCGTATTTGATCGCTGGTGACGCTGACGCCATCCTGAACGCGGCACTGGAAACCTCGGACGACGAAATCTTCGACGTCGCCGTCAGCCGGCTGGGTGCAATGGGCGCGCTTGAGCAGCTCAAACAACTACGCGGCAAGACCGGCACAACACGCAGCCTGATTCAGGCCTACGCAATATCAGGCGACGTTGAAAGCTTGCTACTGATCGCGCGCGACAGCAGCAATCCGGAACAACAAATTCAGGCTATCCAGAGCCTCGGTATTGCACGCTCCGAATCGGACAAGGGCGAGATGTTCATGCGCATCTATCGCGAGAACGATCGCATGGACGTTCGTCGTGCGGTCATGCACGGCATGATGCTGAGCGGCGATGACACAGGCTTGTTGACGCTGTTTGAAGAGAGCGACAACGAAGAAGAAAAAACGATGCTGCTTCGCCAACTTGTCATGATGGACAGCGACGCCGCAATCGAAGCGATCGACAAGGCTTTGGCGGAATAGCGGTGATGCGCGGTACTCGATGGATACTCGCGATCAGCGTGGCGATGAGTCTCATATCGCCCGCCTACAGCGGCGAACTAGCAGCGACTAACGGCTGGCAGGCATGGCAGGTACGTGCTGTCGAAAACGCACCCGACCTGTGCTGCTACGAATGGCATGGCGAACAACCGGAACGACAAGTGTGCGAACTCGACCGGCGTGTGCGCGGTTTCAGCACGCACGAAGTACGCACCAGCCAACCCGGCGAGCTCACCCTTTATGCCTGGGTCGAGGATGAACAGATTCGCTACCTACGGGCGCTGAGTAGCGACTGTCCGGTGCGCAGCGATCAGGAGATTCTGCGTCTCGGTTGCATGGACAACACAAAGAGTGTTGCCTTGCTGGAACCACTATTGCGCCGCGATCACAAAATGATGGACCACGCCTTGGCCGCCATTGCTTTTCACGCCGGCAATGAGGCGTTTCAGGTCCTCAGACAGCGGACACAAGCGGGCGACACTCTCGAGCAGAGAAAGCAGGCCGTTTTCTGGCTCGCTCAATCCCGCGTCACAAAGGCGCGTGACGATTTGATGTCACTGATGCGAAGCGGCAGTGAGCGCGAGCTTCGCAAACATGCCGTGTTCTCGTACTCACAATCGATCGCACCCGATCGTGATGCGGTGTTGATCGATCTGATAGAGGATCAATCGCTGGCCCATGAAGAGCGTAAGAACGCGCTTTTTTGGCTGGCTCACAGTGATAGCCGAGAAGCGTTCGACTACTTGCAGGCGGTATTGCTGCGTTAGCGTCTACGAGACCGATTCGAAGAATCGATCAGCCGCTGGAAAAAAGGTATCAGGCGTCTCGAAGTGTGGCAGCGCACCGCCGGTGATTGGCTCCACCGTCCAGTTGCTGCGTTCGCGAGCCCAGTCAGCACCACGAAAATCCTTGAAGTCGCCGCGGGTCGCGTGTGGCAACCAAACCGGCATCTCAAGGGACTCGTAAATCGTGCGGATATCCTTACTAAACAATTTTCCAGACAAGAAGGCATATGGCGCATGTTCCGCATCGGGTTGATGCGTCGTGATGTCATCGTATGCAGCAAGTCCGGCATCGTAGTCGCTGGATCCATTGGTACGTTTCAGAAAGTAGCGAATCACACCCGGCCGAACCAACAACCGATACAACCCCTGACGCCACAACGGCAGCGTTAACACGTTGTACAACCACACCATTTCGCGGGTACTGCCAGCAGGCTCACGTAGCTTGTCAGAGCCCGCCGTAAAACCGGTTGGGGTGATCAAAGAAAGACTGCGAAATCGACTGGGTGCTTCGCTGGCCGCGCGCGCCAGGAATTCACTGCTGAGTGACAGAGCGATGGCATCGACGCCACTCGGATAATCGATACGCCCAATAATGTCATGCACCGCATCCGTGAACAGCTGGACGGTATAGTCGCGGTCAGATCGATCCGAAAAACCGTAGCCTGGCAGATCCAAGGCGTAGACACACCGAGTCGACCGGTAGTAGTCAAAAATCGGCTTGATTTCGTAGGCGGAGCCAGCAGCGTTGATGCTATGTATCAATAGCAGCGGCTCGCCCTCTCCAGCGACGTAGTAACTCAACCGACCGGCACGACCCTCGAACTCGATGCGTTCAGCATCGAGGGCAGGAGGTAGCGGTATTGAGTCGGGAGATGCCATGCCTTAAGCCTAACCCACATGGCGCACCTATGCAGCCGCAGCGTACCGGGCTGCCAATCTCCGTCCGCGTCAGTTCAAGACTTTATAGCCACGTCCACTGACGCAGCGCTTGACCACACGCTCTTGCTCACGTTTGTTGCTGAGGCCTGACTGCGTCCCGCCGGAAATAGCGCCGTATCCGGCACCGGCGTCCGGGTTGCCGCTGATAGCCCCCGCCGCCGCGCCAACCACTGCGCCCAGCGCTGCGCCCTTCGCGGCGCCTTCCGTTGCGCTGACGCTCTTGGCGTACTCGCGACATTCCGCCAGATCCTGTTGGTACTTGGCCATATCGACGCCTTTGGAATCGATGATCGGATCAGGGTGGGAGGCACACCCAGCCAACACAATGCCCGTGATCGTAACGAAAATTGATACCCGGGTTGTCTTCATTATCATGTCCTCGCACCCAACTCTACTGTGTATGGCACTATCAGACTGGTACTTGGCAGAGTAGTTCCCGCGCTGCAACTATTGAGCTCGACTCCACGCTCATGGTCGGTATCTACTCTGGTGCCCCGTCGGTCCCGTCAAGGTTGATCCCGCATGCCGGCCTTTGCGAGATCCATACACAGC
>JBCAZB010000075.1:0-9341 GCA_038533315.1 Pseudomonadota bacterium
ATCACCCATTCGATAGGTGAGTTCGCTGGGGTGATCGACTGCCCAAATCGCCATGTCTGCGCGCTGATCCCTCGCTAATCGTCCGGCGTCCGCAATGCCCAGCGCGCGATTCGCATTGACCGTGACGGCGCGCAAACACTCCGCTGGTGTCAGACCAAACAGCACCGCGCCCATGTTCATAGTCAGCAACAATGAGGTCATCGGTGATGAGCCCGGGTTGCTGTCAGTGGCCAGTGCGATTGGTACGCCGTGCTGCCGCAAATGGTCGACCGGCGGCGTCTGTGTTTCGCGTAACGTGTAATACGCACCTGGCAGCAGAACCGCGACGCATCCCGCGGCTGACATCGCGGCGATGTCCGATTCGTTCGTATATTCGAGATGGTCGACCGATAACGCGCCGAAAGCAGCGGCGAGGCTTGCGCCACCGAGATCACTGAGTTGCCCGGCGTGCACGCGAATCGGTAAGTTCAGCTCACGCGCGACGTCAAACACACGACGGATTTGTGCCGGTGCGAACGCGATGTGCTCGAGAAACCCGTCGACCATATCGACAAGGCCGTGTGCATGCGCGTGTCTTAGTGTTCGGATCACCACATTATCGACAAAACTGTCGGCATCCATGCCATGCGGTACTGCATGTGCGCCGAGGAACGTTGTGAAGATGCGCACTGAGCGGTGTTGCTCGATTGATCGCGCGACCCTCAGAATCTTCAATTCCGTATCGCGATCGAGGCCATATCCGGACTTGATCTCAATGGTTGCGACGCCTTCAGCGATGAGTCGATCGACGCGTTTCAGTGCCGCCTCGCGCAGCGTGTCGTCGTCAGCGAGACGCGTTGCCTGTACCGTCGCGTTGATGCCACCACCGCCGGCCGCAATCTCCGCATAAGACATCCCATTCAGGCGTTGTTCGAACTCGTCGGCACGCGAGCCGGCATAGACCAGATGCGTGTGGCAATCAACGAGCGCGGGCGTGATTAGCCTGCCGCCAACGTCGACAACGCGTGCATCGCCTGACGTCGGCACCTCGGCATCGCGACCGACAAAAACAATACGATCACCAAGTGTGAGCACGCTACCGCCCTGTATCAGGCCATAGCCGTCACCGCGCATCGTTGCCAATGTCGCATTGCGGTAGTGCCACTTCTCCATTACATAACTCGGCGTATAAATATGTATAGACATATTTATACGACCGGATGCTGCGGTTTGCAATATGTGTTTAGTTCCGGCACAAAAACGTCATGCACCGCTACGAAGCTATCCGCGCCGAACTGCTCGATCGAATTCGCAATAATGTTTGGCCGCCTGGATTCACAGTGCCGCGCGAAGAGGACCTCGCAGATGAATTCGGCGTTGCGCGTGGCACCGTGCGTCGGGCTCTGGCAAGTCTCGTCGCTGCCGGCCTACTCGAGCGACGCAAGCGCGCGGGTACGCGTGTGGTCGAGCCAACGTCGCATCAGTCCACGCTGAAGATACCGATCATTCGCCATGAGATTGAAACGCAGGGGCGCGACTACGGGTACCGTCGACTATCGGCGGCTGAGGGTGCCGACGTGCGAGACGAGCACGAACTGTTTTCCGGCGCCGCTCTGCGGCATGTCGTGTGTCTGCATCTTGGCGATGGAAAGCCATACCAACTTGAAAACCGATTGATCAATGTCGACCTGGTACCAGAGGCGCTGGACGAGGCTTTCACCGAAATCAGCCCGAACGAGTGGTTGCTGGCGCAGGCGCCGTATTCATCGGTACGGACCACGATGCGCGCGGCAGCAGCGGGTGCCGATGTAGCGACGTTACTGTCTTTGCCAGAGGGCGCACCGGTGTTTGTCATAGAGCGAATTACGCGGCTCGATGGCATACCCGTCACACATGTTGTGATGACCTATCCCGGGAGCCAGTTTGAGTTGGTGACCGAAACCGACGATCTGCGTTGGACGCGGAACATTAGCGCTGTGTTAGCGCGCTGACATCGGTCTCCTGACGAACCTCAGGTGACCAATGACGTACCGATTCGGTGCAGCGCACAGTTTTTGACCGTCAATTGTGTGCAATGAACCGAGCCGGTGCTGCAGCGCAACATTGTTTCGCCGAAAACTAATCCTAAGCTACTGAAAAAAATCAGAAAACGAGTTCCGTAAGGTTGGCCTGCTTATTGCTCACCTATGGTCATCAGCAACCGCTGACGACTTGTAAGACAACCTTAGGAACGAGAAATGAAGGCAATGAAGCACGCGCCGCTTGCAACTGCGGTAATCATGAGCATCGGCATGGGGACGGCGCAGGCGGGCGAATGGTCCGCGAACGCTGCAGTGAGCAACAACTATATCTGGCGCGGCCTGACGCAAACCGAAAACGGAACGGCCGTCTCCGGTGGCATCGACTACTCGGGTGAGGGCGGCTTCTATGCGGGTACCTGGGTGTCGAACGTCAGCTATGCGCCGGGTGATGTTTTCTCGTACGAACACGATCTGTATTTGGGTGTCGCCGGTGAGTTCGCGAATGGCATCGGTTGGGATGTCGGTTATCTCTACTATAACTACGACAAGGAAGCGGAATTCGATTTCGGCGAGATTTATGGCTCGTTGGCTATTGGCGACTTCAGTGTCGGTTTGAATATTCTCGCCAACACCGAAGCGGATGAAGGTACCGGTCAGGATTTTGGGTTTGGCCAGACCTACTATCTGTCTGCAGATTATGCGACTGAGATCAAGGAAGGCGTTGAGTTGGGTTTCCATCTCGGTTTCCACGACGGTGATTTCAGCGAGGCATTCAATGGGGTACCGGATAGCTATATTGACTACGGTATCTCGCTGTCGAAAGACGGTTTCTCATTCATGATCACCGGCACAGATCTCGACGACGCCGGCCCGGACAATCTCGACAATGATGAGATTAAATTCGTGGTCGGTTACGCAGTCGACTTTGCGCTGTAATCAAGTGCTGGCGCGTGGTCGATACCGTCTGCGCGCCAGCTCCGGTGCCCTTCGATCGCTGCTCGAGTGAAGTCAGTGGTACCAGCTGATCTCAGCAGGTAACTCCATTACACTGACCTCGGGATAAGCGACGAGGTGAGCAGATGATCATCGATGCATGGGCACAGCAGCCGACGCTGCGGCACCTACAGGACCCGATGTTCGAGTCACTCTGGCGCTGGACTAAGCGGCAGCGACCGGAGCGCGCACCCAGCGTGCCAGAGACGCTCGTAAGTCTTGACGCAGCGAGCATTGATCGCGCACTGATCAGCGCTTGGGTCGCTCCAACCGGGCCGATGATTAGCAACGATGAAGTCGCGGACTTTGTTGCGGAAGCGCCGGATCGCCTGATTGGCGTGGGATCGGTCGACATATCGCGCCCCATGCAGGCTATTCGGGAAATCAGGCGCTGTGTCGACGTGCTGGGATTCAAGGCGATACGGGTGTTGCCGTGGTTGTGGCGCTTGCCGCCAACCGATCGGTTGTTTTATCCGGTATACGCTGCCTGTTGCGATCTCAATGTGCCATTCTGCACACAGATTGGTCACACCGGTCCGTTGATGCCATCCGAGGTCGGTCGCCCCATTTACCTGGATCAAGTTGCGCTGGACTTTCCGGAGTTGACGATCGTCGGCGGTCATATCGGATACCCCTGGACCGACGAGGCGATTGCAGTAGCGACGAAACATCCGAACGTGTTCATCGATACGTCGGCTTACACGGTTCAGCGATACCCCCAAGCCCTGATCGACTATCTGCGTGGCTGGGGTAGGCACAAGGTGCTGTTTGGATCCAACTATCCGATGATTCAACCAGCCGATGCTCTGACCGGCTTGTCCGAGTTGGGGCTTGACGCGACGGTCCAGGCTGACTTTCTGGGCGGCAATGCCGTCCGTGTCTTCGATCTCTAACTGATCGGTCAAGCGTCGGTGCCGTGGTGCACGCATCCGACGCGTCCATAAGCCGCGCAAGGTATAATCGAGCGCGCAGTCGGCTGGACTGCGCCAGAAGAAGAGTAAGCCATTCATGGCCATGTCGATTCCCGATTTCTCTGCTGCCGCCGTTCTTGTTGTTGGGGACATGATGCTGGATCAATATTGGTTCGGCGCAACACGACGAATTTCACCTGAAGCGCCGGTCCCGGTCGTGCATGTGGACGCGGACGAAGAGCGCCCCGGCGGCGCTGCGAATGTCGCGGTCAATTTGGCCCAGCTCGGTTGCCGCAGTACCTTACTGGGTCCGGTTGGTGATGATGCTGCGGCCGATCGACTCGCCGTTCAACTCGAAGCTTCCGGCGTGAGCACACTATTGCAGCGTAATGCAGCGCACCCGACAACGACCAAATTGCGTGTGTTATCGCGTGGTCAGCAGTTGATTCGTCTCGACCGGGAACAGGCGACCCACGAGCACGCTTCATTGCAGGCGCCGCTTGCTGACAATCTGACAGGGCAGGACGTCGTCATACTCTCCGATTACGGCAAGGGCGCGCTTCACGACGTGTCTGCGTTGATTGCAGTATGCAAGGCGGCCAATACGCCGGTCTTCGTCGACCCCAAAGGCAACGATTTCTCCCGCTACGCCGGCGCCACGCTAATCACGCCGAACGAAAGTGAGTTTCGTGCAGCGGCTGGCGACTGGCAGTCGGACCATGAGCTGGTTGCACTGGCACGTCAGATGATCGACCAGCACGATTTACAGGCATTGCTGATCACCCGCAGTGAGCGAGGGATGTTGCTAGTCGAGCGAGATGACGAGGCCTTTTTCTTACAGACAGAAGCACGCGAAGTGTTCGATGTGACGGGCGCTGGCGATACCGTCATCGCGACTCTCGCCGGCGCTGTCGCGAGCGGTCGCGGTTTGCGTGACGCTACCGAGTTATCAAACCTTGCCGCAGGCCGGGTCGTTGCAAAAATCGGTGTGGCGGGCGTCACGCCGGCCGAGTTACGTGTCGCGCTGCACCGGCGTGGTAAAGGCGGGCGCGATAGTGTCACCTTACAGGAACTGCAGGGGCTAGTGGCTTCCGCGAAAGCCAACGGTGAGCGTGTTGTGTTCACTAATGGTTGTTTCGACCTTCTGCACGCCGGACATGTGGCCTATCTCGAAGAGGCGAAGTCTCTGGGTGATCGGCTAATCGTCGCCGTTAACAGTGACGACTCAGTGCGCCGGTTGAAGGGTGCGGATCGTCCGATCAACGTCGCAGAAGACCGCATGTTGGTCCTGTCGGGCCTAGCCGCTGTCGACTGGGTCATCGAGTTCACCGATGACACGCCCGCTAGCGTGATCGAAACCGTGCTGCCGGATGTTCTGGTTAAGGGCGGTGATTACGCAGTGTCGGAGATCGTAGGCGGCGAGGCTGTCATGCGTGCGGGCGGAGAAGTGCACACGTTGTCTTTTAGAAGCGGCCGCTCCTCAAGTTCCATTATCGCGAAAATTCGAGGCGAGTCTGTGGAGTCGTGATGCGGCTCGCCTACAATTTGCTGGTCGTCTTGGGGTTTCCTTTCGTTGCGGTGTATTGGTCCTGGCGAGCGATAGCCGATAAGTCCTATCGACACAATATTGGCCAGCGCTTTGGTCTCGGTTACCCGGTGCGATCCAAGGACCAGCGGATGGTCTGGGTGCACGCTGTTTCGGTGGGTGAAGTGCAGGCCTCTGCGCCGCTCGTCAATGCCATCCGAGCTCGGATGCCGGATGCACGCGTTCTGATAACGACCGTTACGCCGACAGGTGGGGATCGTGTGCGTCTGTTGTTTGGTGACGCTGTGGAACATGCGTTCGCCCCTTACGATGTACTGCCGGCGGTGCGGCGGTTTTACACAGCAGTGGCGCCATCGGTTGCGATCATCATCGAAACCGAGCTGTGGCCAAATCTCTATGGCGAGGCAGGAAAACGCGATATCCCACTCGTCCTTGCCAGTGCACGTATCTCACCGCGCTCGATGCCACGTTATCAACGCCTGGTCGGGTTATTTCGCGATGCGCTATCGCACGGCATTATTATCGCGGCGCAGAGTGAGGCGGATCGATCGCGTTTCGAGGCGTTGGGTGCGCCCAAAGACAGGACCTTCGTCAGCGGGAACATCAAGTTCGATTTTCGACATCCGGACGACCTCGCAGAACGTGGTGCGGCGTTCCGCACAGAATATCTGGGGGAGCGTAAAGTCTGGGTCGCAGCCAGCACGCACGACGGCGAGGAGGACATCCTGATCGCTGCTCACCAGCAATTGTTGGTCTCCGAGCCGGACGCGCTGTTGATTCTGGTGCCGCGTCATCCGGCGCGGTTCGATGAAGCAGCTGAAAAACTGACCGCTGCAGGCGTTAGTTTCGATCGACGGACCGAAGAGCGAGCGATTTCCAAAGCCTATTCCGTGCTGCTCGGCGACACGATGGGGGAGGTTAATCTTTTCTATGCGGCATCCGACATCGCTTTTGTCGGTGGGTCGCTGGTACCGGTTGGTGGGCACAACTTACTGGAGCCAGCAGCATTGGGCTTACCGATTCTTGCCGGGCCTTACCTGTATAACGCCGAAGACATTGCCAACATGTTCCGCGAGGTGGGTGCGGTGGAGACAGTGACAGGCGTGGAGGACCTGTCAGAGGTGCTGGCAGCATTATTCAGACGCGCGGCGTTACGCCAGAAAATGGGCGAACTAGCCTACCAGTTGGTCGCCGAGAACCGGGGTGCGGTGAGCCGTCTATTAGAGCGCCTGGAACCGGTGCTGGATCGGCGAAGCGCCAGGGACGTGCCTACTCAGCCAATAGACGATTGATCTGCTCGAGATCCTGCACTTGCAGTCCCCCCGCAGCCTGCTTTAACCGCAATACGTTCAATAGGTAATCGTAGCGGGCGCTGAGGTATTGTGTGCGAGCGTTAAATAGCGCGCGTTGGGCGTCCAGAACATCCACTGTGGTACGCGTACCGACATCGAAACCAGCTTGGGTAGCCTCCAGCGCGGTCTCACTCGACTTTAAGGCCTGTTGCAGCGCTTTGGTGCGCGAGATATCGGTCAGCACGCCGAGATACGCGTCGCGTGTCAATCGTTCGGTTTCGCGGGCAATCCGTTGCACACGCTCGCGCGCGGCGCGGTGGTTATAGACAGCCTGGCGAACACGCGATGATGTCGCACCGCCAGAGAAGATCGGAATACTCACCTGAATAGAAACCGAGGTGCCGTCGTTGCTGCGGCCAAGTGGTAAGAAAGGCAGATCGCCGTTGGACTGCTCTTCCTCGGCTTCGAAATGATCGCGACGCGCGACCAGATCGACGGTAGGCATGTGGCCCGAGCGCTGAATACCGACATCCTTACTGGCGATTTCGGCCGCGATACGGCCAGCAATAAGGTCCAAATTCTGTTCCATCGCGACCGCTACCCACTCATCCTCGATCTCGGGTGATGGTGGCGACAGCGGAAATTCGCCGTCCGGCTTTGCGAGCCCACCAACTGGAGCATTAGTAATTTCACTCAGTTGATAGCGTGCGGTAGCAAGCGCACGTTTCGCCTGAATCTCGTCTGCAATAGCCTGGTCAAATGCCGCCTGCGATTCCTGTACATCGGTGATCGCAATCAAACCCACTTCGAAGCGCTTTTGGGCCTGATCGAGCTGCTTGGAAATCGCGAGTCGACTGGCTTCGTTCGCTTCGAGCGTATCCTGTGCGGCGAGGACGCCAAAATAGCGTTCCGCAACGCGGAGCAACAGGCTTTGCTGCGCCGCCTCGTAGGTCGCGTCGGCCTCGGCTACGCGTTGCTTGGCTTGGCGCAGGCCGACAATTTGGTCCCAGCGGAACAACGATTGGCGCAGCGTAATGTCCCAACTGAATGTTTCGTTGTCCCGCACGCGGAAGCGCGTCTCCTGCGGCTCCGGTATGCCGTTCACAATGCCAATAAAGACGGAGTTACCTTCCGAGTCGGAACGCTGTTCCGACGCGGAACCGTTGATTTGCGGCAACAGCGCGCCACGCGCTTGTGGCAACGCCTCGCTGCTGGCAAGTCGCGTCGCCTCAGCCTCCCGAATCAACGGGTCGGACTGCAGTGCGCGTTGATAGATATCCAGCAGGTCTTCTGCGGGCGCAGGATTCGCCAGCCCAAGCAGAACGCAGGCTATGAGCAATCGGTTGGATAAGGTCATAAAGCGGTAGGCCTATTGCTTCGGTGTTGTAGTCAGGTAACACACTATATCGGTGAACCCATGATCCCGTCAATAGCGAGGCAGGGACGGTTCGACATCCACGGCCCAGCGATCGATCCCGCCGGTCACGTTGAACACTTGAGGGCGTCCGCGATGCGCAAGAAAGCCTGCAGCCTGGGCACTACGCATGCCGCCATGACAAAGGACCGCGAGTTTACCGTCATCGGGAATTTCATCGACACGTGCCACAAGCTCGCCCAGCGGAATGTTGATCGTATCCGGCAGTGAGACGATTTCGCGCTCCCAGTCCTCGCGGACGTCCAGCACGAGCCAGGCCTCGGACTGGCGTGTTATTGCAAGCTCGCTGGGCTCAATTTCGGCGAACATCAGAAAGTAAAGGCGGGCTCTGGGCCAAAACCGATGAGCGGCGGCAAAAATGTCTCGAACAGTGATTCACGCAACCAGTGGTCATTGCTGATGCGTGTAATGCGCTGCGCGCTCATCACCACGCCCTCATCGACTACCACAACAGCGCGGCCGCCGATGACAAGCTTCTGCTCAAGACTCGCCAAGTGATGTCGAACCGAACCGCCCGCCACGACGACATCGAAACTCTGGTCGGGAAGGCCGGCTGGAGCGCTGGTGTGCTCAACCGTGGCATTGTGAATTTGCGAGGCTGACAGCGTCTCTGACGCCGTGGCCGCGAGCGAGGCCGATTGCTCCAGGCTAATCACGCGTTGTGACAACGCGGCCAGGCATGCGGTCAAGTACCCGCAGCCAGTACCGATTTCCAGACAGACTTCATTGCCAGTCAGTTGTAACGCCTGTAGAAACCGACCTTCGAGCTTCGGTGAGAATGTGATTTGGCCGTCCGCAAGTGGCAGGCCTCGGTCGACGAACGCGCAGTCCCGCCAGTCCTCGGGCATGAACGTCTCACGCGGGATCTGGCGCATCACGTTCAGAACCTGATGGTCGATGACATCCCAGCCGCGCACCTGCTGATCCACCATTTGTTGTCTTGCGAATTCGATATCCACGGTCGGCTCCTGCACTTAACTCGGTTATTATTTCACAGCCAGCCGACGCCGGATAGCACGGTTGCGAAAAGCTCACGTTATGGTCAATTGATGCCGCCGTTGGACGATGAATCCGCTAACCTAGGACGGGTAAAAGAATAATAAGGCGAGCAACGGTTGTCTCGTCACGGATCGCGCTGGAATGGTGTCGATCCAATCCGCCAAT
>JBCAZB010000076.1:0-9337 GCA_038533315.1 Pseudomonadota bacterium
ATGTTCTCTTTCTCGCCGGGAATGCCAAGCTCACGCCAGTTGGCGCCGGTCGCGATGATGATCGAACGCGCGCGAATCACTTCGCCGGACGATAAAGTCAGCGTCTTGATATCACCCTGTTCGATCGACTCTACACGCAGGTGTTCCTTGACCGTGATGTCGTAGTCTTTGATGTGGTCGAACATGCCGCTGACCACGTCCGGACCAGTCGTCTGCGGAATCGACACCAGGTTTTCGATACCCATCGTATCTTTAACCTGTCCACCGAAACGCTCGGCGACGACCGTCACGGCAAAGCCTTTGCGAGCCGCGTAGATCGCAGCAGCGACGCCACCAGGGCCACCGCCAACGACAACGACGTCCTGCAATGGCAGCGAGGACTCAGAAGACGCACCGCCTTTCGCGATATCGGGATACTTGGCGAGCAGCTTCTCAATCAGTGTCGCTGTGTCGATTTTGCCATTGGCAAACGGCTCACCATTCAGGAATACCGCAGGCACGCCTTGAATGTTCCGCTCGTCGACGACTGCCGGATACTCACCACCATCGATCATCTCAGCGTCGATGTTGGCATTTAGCGTCGCGAACTGATTCAGCGTTTGCACGACGTCCGGGCAGTTGTGACAACTCAGGCTAACGACCGTTTCAAATTTCAGCGGATCGCCGACACGCTCGATGATCGACTTCAGCGCATCGTCGAGTTTGACCGGCGTACCACCAGCATTGAGCACGGCCAACACCATAGAGCTAAACTCGTGTCCACCGGGGATGCCGGAAAAGGCAATACCGGTATCGACACCGTCGGCGACCAGCTTGAAACTCAAGCCGCCGCGCAGGCCGGCATCAGCCTCGCTGACGCTAAGACGGTCCGACGCGCTCGCAAACTTCTGCAGGAAGTCCAGTAACTCGGCGCGCTTCTCATGCTCGCCGGTTTGCACGACAAAGTGAATGTCACGAGTCAGATTGGCGGTGTATTGCTTAACCGCCTCAAGCAGTTCTGGGGTAAGCATGAGTGTTCCTTATCGTTGAGGGAGTGCGGGGCGGTAAAAACCGCCCCGCTCCATTGCTACATTGATCGAGAGATCGATTAGATCTTGCCGACCAGATCGAGTGATGGGGTCAGTGTTTCGGCACCTTTTTCCCAGGCCGCCGGACAAACTTCGCCGTCGTTCTCGCGAATGTACTGAGCCGCTTTCACTTTGCGGACCATGTCTTTAGCCGAACGTCCAACACCCAGCGTGTGGATTTCGTAGACCTGGATGATGCCATCCGGATCGACGAGGAACGTGCCACGCAGTGCCTGTCCCGCTTCCTCGATCATGACGTCAAAGCCGCGCGTGATCTGGCCTGTCGGATCGCCGATCATCGGGTAGTTCACCTTGCCAATCGCGTCACTGTGGTCGTGCCAAGCTTTGTGTACGAAGTGTGTATCGGTCGATACGGCGTAAACTTCAACGCCGAGCTCCTGAAGCTCTGCGTAGTGCGCTGCCATATCTTCGAGCTCTGTCGGACATACGAACGTGAAGTCCGCTGGGTAGAACAGGAAGATCGCCCACTTACCTTTTACGTCGTCAGAGGTGATGCTTTTGAATTCGTCGTTGTGATACATCTCAGCCGAGAATTCAGGAATGGATTGTCCGATCAATGCCATGACTATGTGTCCTTTATTTGTTGGAGGGGTCAATAAAACTTGGCGCTATTGTTAGACATCTGCGCCAACGAGTGAAATGGTTTGTCTCAATCGTACTGATAGACAAGACGTATGGGGTTTTAGGCTTTATTTTTCAAGCGCTTAAATAGCCACACTTATCGCTCAGTGCTCAGAGCTGATCCGGTAAGCCAGAGCGTATATTAATATCACGCTGTGGGAATGGGATTTCGATACCATATTTAGTCAGCGCTGTTTCTAAGGCCCAATTGTAGTCCGCGCGAACAGCCGACGGTCGTTTGACAGCCTCGGGTCTCAGCCAGACCACCAGCTCGAAATCCAGACTGGAATCACCGAACCCGGTCAGCCAAACCTGCGGCGGTTTGGCGCGAGGGCCATCCAGCATATGCGGCACCTCTTCCGCGGCTTCCAGTGCCGCCTTCTTGACGAGTTCTTTGTCTGTACCGTACGCGACACCAAACGGTACGCGAATGCGCCGGAAGCCCTCGCGCAATGTCCAGTTCGTGACACGCGCGTTGATGAACTGTTCGTTAGGTACCAGGATGTCGACATTGTCGTTGGTGGTTACCAACGTCGTGCGAATGTTGATCTCCTGGACTTCCCCTGCCAAGCCATTATCAAACTCGATAAAGTCACCGACCTTGACGCTCTTTTCGAGGAGCAGAATGATGCCGGCCATCAGGTTCGAAAAGATCGACTGCAAGCCAAAACCAATACCGACACCAATGGCACCGGAAAATACGGCAAGTGCGGTCAGATCGATGCCGATAGCGCTCATCGCAAGCATCACAGCACCGAAAAGCAGGAACATTCGCGCGCCCTGCGCCACCAATGTCTGCACTGAAGGTGTGAGCCGATCCGAGCGTCTCAGGTTGTTGCGGATCACGCTCGAAGCCACCGACGCCAGCCACAACAGCAGCATCGCCAATACGACGCCCTTGATCACCTTCAGCAACGACAGCGGATTATCACCGACCGAAAATCCGAGAGTCGTGTTATCCAGCGCCTGCAGCGTCGGACCTAGCAGGCCGACGATATTCAACGCCGCCAATAGCCAGGCGACAGAGGCAAACAACTTGGCCAGCCCGCGGTCTTTGACGAACGAGACGAACAGCTGAATGACAATCCACGCGTTCAACAGACTGGCCACGAGGCGTACCAGATCGGTATTGATCTGAAGACTGCGCAAGACCGCAATCGTTGTCCACAACAGTCCAACCCAGATCAGCGGCGTCGCAAGCCGCTGCAGCGCAGACAGTAATGCGCGACTCATTGAAACATCCTGGGCGGGCCAGAATTTCCCGAGCAGACTCCGGAGCGGCTTGGCCACGAAAAAGGCGATGATACCCGCGAGGAAAACACTGCCGACTTCTATCGCGCCGTCAATCGACCAGACGACTGCGATAACGCGCTCATAGAGTGACTGCAAAAACCCGATAACCGGCGCGACCAGCCCGGATACTTCAGCCACCATTTCTTCGGCGACGTCTGTATCTTCCTGCACGCGCCACAAGTCCGCCAACTTGATCATATATCTATAGTCCGTTTAGTGAATCATCAAAACACGTGGCGTTCGAATAATTTGTAGATTCTTCGATACTCGTCAAGCCAGGAATCCGCATGCGTAAACCCATGCGGGTCGAGCGGATACACCGCAAGCTCGAAGTCCTCTTTATGTAACTCGAGGAAGCGCTGCACGAGCAATACCGAATCTTGGAAAAACACGTTGTCATCCTGCATGCCTGCCGCAATCAGCAGTGGCTTTTGCAGACCATCTGCATAAAAGATTGGCGAGCTGCGCTCGAACGCTTCGGGATCGAGCAAAGGTGTATTCAGGATGTTGGACGTGTAACCGTGATTGTAATGCGACCAGTCTACGACCGGACGCAACGCGGCACCCGCAGCGAACAAATCCGGATCCAGGAACATGGCCATGAAGGTCATGAAGCCGCCGTAAGACCCGCCATAGATACCAAGTCGCTCGGTATCGACATTGTAATTGTCTGCTAGCCAAGCGATGCCATCTTGAAAATCTTCGAGCTCAGGCCGCCCCATATTGCGGTAGATCGCGGTTCGCCAATCTCGTCCGTAGCCTTTGGACGCGCGGTAGTCCATGTCGATCACGATGACGCCTTGCTGCGTCAGCAGCGTGTGAAACATGAACTCGCGAAAATAATAGGGCCAACCCGCGTGAGCGTTTTGCGTATAGCCTGCGCCATGCACAAACATGACGGCTGGATACCGCTTGTTCGGGTCGAAGTCTTTTGGCAGATACAGCTTGCTGTAGATATTGCGATCGACATGACTCGATGGAATTTTGACGATCGTCGGAATCACCCAATCGACTGACTTGAACTCAGTCGACACTGTATCTGTCAGGCGTTTGGCGACGTCTGGTTGTCCGACAGGCACTTGAAACAAATCTTCATGTCGATCGAACTCGCTATGCAGCACCAGCAATGATGTGGCATCGGGCGACAGCACAAAGTGATTCACACCACCGAGCGTGGTCAGTGTTTCGATGTCGCCGCCAGACGTCGCGACACGATGAATCTCCCATGTCGCGGGCTCGGAACGATTTGCACGAAAGTAGAGGTAGTCACTGTTGCGGTCGGCGACGACATCGGAGACGACGAACTCGCCTTCGGTCAGCGCCTCAGCGCGACGTGCATCGAGCTGCTTGCGATACAGATGCGAATAGCCTGATTGCTCAGACAAAAACCAGAGACCAGATCCGTCGCCCATCCATCCGAAGTCATTGTGCGCGTAATTGATCCAGGCCTCGTCGGTGAGCCGATGCTGTACGGCAAGGCGAGCGTCTTGATCGACGGTTGTCAGCCAGCGGTCTTTGTTATCTACCGCATGCAACTGCAAGGCCGCCAACGTACCGTCCGGCGACCAACGTATGCCCTCCACGCGCACCGCTCTTTGCTCGGGCGCCTCCAGCAACTTGCTGACTTCCGATTCGTCCGCACCGCGCTCGACATGCCACTTCAATGCCGACTGACGAAGTCTTTTGAGTGGATCGTCATCAATGCTCGGCAAGCCATCGAACTTCACTTCGGTAACTACAGTCGCATTCAAGTCGACAAGCCACACGCGGTGTGCAGCAGGCGCGTTACGACCGACGCGCGTGCGCAGCGCCACGGTTTCCGTGTAGCCACTTTCCGTCATGTAATTTGGCATGATGCCGGCTTGGCCGGCCTTGTGGTCTTTAGGCTCGGTAACCACGATGATTTGTCCGCCAGTGGGGGACAATGCAGCGAATACCGGTCGTAGCGTCTTGTCGAGATACATCGGTAACGGCGCGCCGCCAGCGCGCGCGGACTGCGCTTCACGCTGATGCGCCGCACGCGCCTCTTCGCGGCGCTTATCTTCGACGACACTCGTATAAATTCGTCGTTGATTCTCGCGTAGCGCATCAAACGGCTTCGCCTGGTTCGGGTCATCCGCAAATTGCAGATTAGCGAGCTGATGAACAGCCCCGCTATCTATGTTGTGGCGATAAAACTGGCCATCCCGTTCATACGCAACAGCTCGTTCGCCCAGCAACCACTGGACACCGCGCTCATCGGCAACAGTTCGCGTTAGTTGCCGTACCGGCCCATCCGGCAGGTTACGCAAAAACACATCGCCATGGTCGACCCACGCGACGGCGCTACCGTCAGCACTGTAGGACCGGCTGGCATTGCTATCGCTTGGCGTCGCTGACGCCGCGATTGGCGTCACGGTGGCATCGTCAACAGCGACACGAAACCGGTCGCGTATCGACTCACCAATGCGTTTTTGATCGTAATAAACCGAGCGCGAATCGTCGCTCCAGTAGACATTCTCTGGCGCATTCCCAATCCAGTCGGGATCCGCCATGATCTGCTCCAGCGTAACCGCGGTCGGATCGTCGGCGATTGCGACGCAAGCGAGCAGTGCAAGACAGGCGAACATAGATTTCCGATGGCGCATAGCAAACTCTATAGCTTGAAGAGGCCGCTAAGCCTAACAAGGATAGACGAACCATCCCAGCCGTCGCTGCGTCGCGACGCGCCGACTCGGCTTCACCGCCAGCAACGGTCATACGCAACGCTATCCGCTGTTTGCCCGCGTAAGGGCAGCGCGCGCTATGAGCCTCAGTGTCCGATCACGGAGATCTGGCAGATCGACTAAACGTCGTCGGAGCTCTCGTCGAGATCAGCGAACAACGGTGAGCTCAGGTAGCGCTCTCCCGTATCCGGCAACATCGCGAGAATCACATCCCCGTCGCTCGCATCCGCCGCGACCCTGAGCGCGGCGGCCACGGTGCCACCGCCAGAGATGCCCGTAAAGATGCCCTCGTTGCGTGCCAGCGCCCGCGCTGTTTCGATGGACTCGTCATCATTGACCGGGACGAGTTGGTCATACACATCACGATTCAGGACTTTCGGGATGAAATCCGGCGTCCAACCCTGAATCTTGTGAGGCTGCCAGTCATCACCGGCAAGCAGTTGCGCCGCTTCCGGCTCCGTCGCGACGATCGTCACGTCTGGACGCGCCGCCTTCAACATCTCACCGACGCCGGTGAGCGTCCCGCCCGTGCCGTAGCCGCTGACCCAATAGTCCAAGCGACGGTCTGCAAAATCCGAGAGGATCTCAGGTCCGGTGGTTGCTCGGTGGTAAGCCGGATTCGCCGGGTTATCGAACTGACTCGCCCAGAACCAACCGTGTTGCGCCGCCAGCTCCTGAGCTTTGCGAACCATTCCCGTGCCTTTCTCCGCGGCGGGCGTCAGTACGACGCGTGCGCCGAGTCGCTTCATGATCTTGCGCCGCTCTATAGAAAAAGACTCTGCCATGGTCGCCACAAACGGATAGCCTCGCGCCGCACAGACCATCGCCAGCGCAATACCCGTGTTGCCCGAGGTGGCCTCCACCACAGTTTGTCCCGGCTGCAACACGCCGCGCTTCTCGGCATCGAGAATCATAGCGTAGGCCAACCGGTCCTTGACCGATCCGCCGGGATTGAAGGCCTCGAACTTCACGTACATGGTGACACCCGCTGGAGCAGTGCGCTGCAAGCGTACGATGGGTGTATTGCCAATGGTCTGCAGTATGTTGTCGTAGATCATGTGTTACCTCTCCTCACTGCCAGCAACCTATCCCTATGGACCGGATGAGCCGAGCAATTGTTTCGTCAGCCTTGCGCCGCCATCATCTTCTGCAGGTTGGCCATCGCCGGCATCATGTGTGCGCGCAGTCGTTGCATGATCGCCCGCTTCGTTTCATCGTCTCGATCGTAAGACGACGTCAGCTCGCTAAAGCCATCGAGTCGATTACTCCGCATCCATTCACGCAGATTCTTGTCCTGACCCCAGTTGTACTGGTTCATCATGAACGCCGCCGTCATGCGCGGCCAGTCTTCGACGTGATTCGGCAACGGCACAACCTGACACAGTGCCGCCTTCTCCGCCTCGGTCTCGTAGCTGGCCTCCACGTGAGCGATGAGCGCCGCGCTGAACACGGGCTGGTAGGAACGCACGGTCTGCGGCGTAATCGTGTCGCCATCGAAGATCGGCACCATCTCAAGATTGGTAATGGCACTCGCCGAACAATCGATGTGGAGCTGATCGGGGCCCGTTGGCAGCTCACCCTGTTCAAACACGATGCGATCGGGCTCAATCGCTGACACACGACCCAAACGAACAATGTGCTTGATCCGTCTCAGTTGTTCGAGCTCTAACGGACTAACAGTGGCTCCGTGGAACATTTTCGGCTCAACGTCGCGGTCGATACGGAACATGACTTCCGCCTGCTCCAGACGCAGAAACAAATCCTGCAAATCACTCGCCTCAGCGATCGCCTGCATCTGATCCGCCTGGCCACCGATCGTCTCTTCAAAAAATTCTATCGAGGTCTGTGTCTTACGCCGATTTATCAGCCAGGCATCCCGCGGCATCACCCATCGAATGGTGTCCGGGTTGACGCCTTGCTCGAGCAACCAGATCACCGCATCGATACCGGTCTTGCCGCCACCGATGACGACGTATCCCGCAGGGGCGTCCGCTACCTTCGGCAATGCGTTCAACGGCATAAACCGCACGCCGTTGGCCACCGAAAACGCCGGCGTATGGGTCGATGGCACACTGGTATTCAGATAGGTCGCATTAACGAATTTGCGCCGCACATCGACCGTGTAGTCTTCGCCGGTCAACGTCGACGCAAACTGATGGTTACCTTGATATTCCGACATCGGAAAATACCGAACTCTGCCGGACGGCAGGAACTTGCGACGCATCACTTCCTCAAAATAGGCACTGACCTCAGCGCCGGTCGCGAGCTCCTGCAAGCCTGCATTGAGACCGATTTTGTCTTTGCGGCCTTTGCTGAGCTCCAGCGAACTGACACCGTAGAACGAAGACGGTTGATGCAGAGTGACGAAGGGATAGGCGTCGTTCCAATGCCCCCCGGGCTTCGCATGCCGGTCCACCATGACAATATCGGCGTCAGTCTCATCCAACAATACGTCGGCGAAGGCCATGCCCATCGCACCGGTACCCGCTATCAAATAGTCTGTGTCAATCGCTGCCGCCATGAAACGGGCTCCTTTTGGTCAGAGAACGCATGGTACCGCAGATATCGGTCGGTTTTGCGATCACCCAAAAACCACTCAAATTTCTGCGGGCCCAGTCGCTAGCATGGCTACGAATGGATCGGAGTTCCCGGTGGACAGCGAAGCGCAGCGATGGAAGGATGATTATCGTGCGCTGCTCAATGAACAGGAGCAGCAAGCGACAGAGGCCCGCGAGTTGCAGGCGCTACTGCGTGGTTACCTGCGCGCCGTGCTGGGCGCATGCCGGGGCTGGCAAGAGCACCTTGACGAGGAAATCGAAGTCCTGCTGATCAAGCTCGACCAAGCGCGAGACGCAACGTCGTTACAACCGTTACACGAAGTGGTCTATCGGGTCACGGAGCTCGTCCGGGACCAGCGTCGCCGCGACGAAGCGACGGCCAGCATCGCCACGACGCAACTGAAACATGCGCTCGATGGGCTCAGCGATGTCTGGCGCGGGTTTCCGTTGCTCGCCGAGCCGCTCGCCGAAATCACGCAGTCGAAAACGCTGTCGACAGAGCAAAAGCTGACCGCCATCGCGACCACAGTGCTGGATGTGTGTCAGCAACTCGAGCGCGAACGACGTGACACCGAAGCGTTCCTGTTGACGGTTCAACAGTCGTTAGGGCACTTCGAAGCGTGGACGCAACAGGCGACCGGCGACTACGAGCATCAACGTGCCGCGAGCTCCGCTTTGCAACAGCAGGTCAACGATGACGTCGATGCGCTGACCGAGGCTGTGAGTAACGACAGCCCATCCGCCGACGATCTCAAAACCACATTGCTGACACGCCTGAGGGCGATCGGCGATCGAATCTCTACATTCCGGGATACCGAGGAAGCGCGCATCCAGGACATGGAGACACGCAATGCAGCGTTGCACGCCGAACTTGCGACGCTGCGCAGCCGAACCGATCAACTCGATCAGCAGCTGCAAGACCAACTGAATTTGTTGTTGTTTGACAGCCTGACCAAAGTGCACAGCCGCTATGCTTATGAACAGCGTATCGCCGAGATACTCGCAACGTTTCAGCGTGACGGCAGCCCGTTTTGCTATGCGCTGTGGGATATCGACCATTTCAAACGCGTCA
>JBCAZB010000077.1:0-9215 GCA_038533315.1 Pseudomonadota bacterium
CGAGTCAGTGGTCCACTGACTCGCGTGCGCTAGGGGAAGCATGAAAAAACTGGCACTGCATTGGCAGATTTTGATCGCGATCATCGCAGCGGGCGTGATCGGTTGGCTGGTCGGCGAAAACGGCGCGCTGTTCGGTGTGCGCTTCGTCGATGTTTTCGACTTTATTGGCGGCTTGTTCTTGCAGGCACTGAAGATGCTGATCGTGCCGCTGATTACGTCGTCCATCATCGTCGGTGTTGCTGGCATTGGCGGTTCCGGCAATCTGGGTCGCTTGGGCGGAAAAACGATCCTGTTCTACGCGACGACCACGCTGCTAGCGATCCTTGTTGGCCTGGTGCTCATTAACCTGATCGGACCTGGTTACGAGGATGGCCAGCCGATTGGTGATCAGCTCGCGCTGACCGACGATGTCAGCGCGGTAGCTGAGCGCGTCGAAGGCAAAGGCGTCGGTGATGTTGTCAAGATTTTCCAGCGTATGGTGCCCGAGAATATCGTTAGTGCGGCCGCGAACGGCCAGATGCTCGGACTGATCTTTTTCGCCATGCTGTTTGGTTATTTCATGACCAAGCTGGAAAAGGATCTTGAGCAGACCTTGTACCGATTCTGGGACGGCGTTTTCAAGGTCATGATGCAGATTACCGACCTGGTCATGAAGTTTGCACCGATCGGTGTCTTCGGTCTTGTCGCGGAAACTGTGGCCAAAACAGGATTCGATGCGGCTGGTCAGTTGCTACTCTTCTCTGCGGTAGTACTGGCCGCATTGGCGGTACATACACTTGTAACACTTCCGCTTTTGTTGCGCTTTGTCGGTGGTGTAAACCCGGTTAAGGTGCTTGGCGCGATGAGCCCCGCCATGTTGACGGCTTTTTCTACTTCGTCGTCGTCAGCGACTCTGCCGGTCACGATGGAATGCGTCGAAAACGACGTAGGTGTGTCCCGTCGTGTATCGAGTTTTGTGTTGCCGCTGGGTGCCACGGTCAATATGAACGGCACCGCGTTGTACGAGTGTACGGCGGCTATGTTCCTTGCGCAGGCTTACGGTCTGGATCTGACCTTTGGCGTACAATTCTCGATTGTCGTCATCGCATTGTTGACTTCGATCGGTGTTGCCGGTGTGCCGTCGGCATCGTTGGTCGCTATCGCCATCATTCTGTCCGCAATCGGCTTACCAGTAGAGGCTATCGGGGTGTTGCTCGTATTCGATCGGGTGCTGGATATGGCACGCACGTCCGTCAACATCTTTGGTGACGCGTGTTGTGCGACGATCGTCGCTAGACTCGAGGGCGAAGCGACCAAGGTCACTGGATAACGAATCGTTTGCTCAGTACGGCCGGTTAGTCGAGCGACATCCCGACCGTGCTATAGCCCCCGTCGACGTAGACGATCTCGCCGGTAATACCGGCGGCGAGATCCGAACACAGGAAGGCCGCGGTGTTGCCGACGTCCAGTGCCGTGATGTTTTTCTTCAGTGGAGATACCTCTGCGGCATGTGTCAGCATTTTCCGGATGCCGCCGACACCGGAAGCCGCCAGCGTCTTGATCGGGCCAGCCGAAATACCATTGACTCGAATCCCTCGTTCACCGAGGTCGGCGGCGAGAAAGCGCACATTGGCCTCTAGGCTGGCCTTGGCCAGACCCATCACGTTGTAGTTGGGGATGGCGCGTACAGCACCTAGATAGCTCAGCGTCAGCAGCGCACCGTCGCGGCCTTCCATCATCGGCAGCGCTGCTTTGGCAAGCGCGGCGAACGAATAGCTCGATATGTCATGAGCGATTTGAAAGCCCTCGCGGGTCACGCACTCGACGTAACCACCTGCGAGTTGTTCGCGCGGTGCAAACCCCACCGAATGCACGACGACGTCCAGGCTGTCCCATGACTCACGCAGCGTCGCGAACGCCGCATCGATCTCGTGGTCGTGTGCGACATCGAGTGGAAGCACAAGATCCGACCCGAACTCCGCTGCCATCGTGGTAACGCGATCTTTCAGTTTGTCGTTTTGGTAAGTGAACGCCAAATCAGCGCCTTCGCGCGCCATCGCCTGGGCGATTCCGTAAGCGATCGATCGATTACTGGCCAAACCAACAATCAGTGCGCGTTTTCCCGTCATGAAACCCATGTGCCTGTACCTTTGACGATTCTGAAAGCGCCAAGTTTACAGAAATGTTCCAGCGAATGGTCGGGTGGCGCCGTTTACCTCAACATGCGGTGGACCATTGGGTATAGGGCGTGTGTCAGCCTTCGGTTGTGAGGGGCGACTCAGGCGACGAAAAGGCCCACTTAACTGGATTGACGCGTCACATCGACGACAAGACGAAGGCGCTGGCCAGGTCTGAGAATCTTCTTGCTATCTAGCTTGTTCCACCGCGCGATATCGGAGACGCGGACTCGAAAACGTGCGGCGATGGTCGAGAGTGAGTCGCCGCTTCGCACCGTATAACGGACCGTGCGGGTCGTGTCTGGTGCGGCGTTGCTGCCAGCAGCGCCTTTCTTCCAGATAACCAATTTTTTTCCGATCGCGAGGGTGTCGCCGGGCGCCATACCATTCCATGCGGCCAACGAGCGGGTGCCGACACTGTGCAACCGCCCAATGTCCCACAGACTCTCGCCGTTTTTCACCACATGTTCGATACGCGTATCGCCGCGACGCCGTTCCTGTTTACGCGTTAGTCGAGCAGCCGCACTCTGGCTGTAGTCGGCCAATGGTCGAGTCGCCGTGGGGATCATCAGATACTGACCTTCGCGGATCATAGTGCCACGTAAGTTGTTTGCGCTGCGGATAGCTTGCGTGGTTATCGAATACCGATCTGCAATATGCGACAAGGTTTGTCCGCTTGTCACTTTGTGCCGTGTCCAACGCATGCGCTCGCTAGCCGGTAACTCGGTGACTGCCTGCGCCAGTGTCGCAGCCGCAGAAACAGGCACCACCAGCCGGTGCGGTCCAGCAGGCGATGTGGCCCACTGATTGAATGCAGGGTTCAACAAGTACAGCGCGTCAACCTCAAGGCCAGCTAGTTCGGCGGCCAGTGCAAGGTCGATTTGTCCGCCGGTTTCAACGACGGCGATCTGCGGCTCATTGGCGACCTGCGGCAACGTCAGCCCATGATTTTCTGGTGTCGCAAAAATGTCGGCAAGTGCGAGTAGTTTCGGTACGTAGCTCGACGTTTCTTTCGGTAATTTCAACGACCAGAAATTCGTTGGCTTGCCGGCCTTGCGGTTTCTTCGAATCGCGCGGTCGACGGTGCCTTCACCCGAATTGTAGGCCGCGACTGCGAGTTCGTAGTCGCCGTCATAGCGGTTCGCTAGATATTCAAGGTAATCCAGTGCGGCCCGCGTCGACTCAAGGACATCGCGGCGACCGTCGTACCACCAGTCCTGTCGCAATCCGAATCGACGCCCTGTACCCGGAATAAACTGCCAGAGACCAGCGGCTCTGCCGTGCGAATAAGCAAACGGATCAAAGGCGCTCTCTACAATCGGCAACAGCGCAAGCTCTAACGGCATGTCGCGCGCTTCGATTGATTCGATGATGTGGTGCCAATAGGGTCGCGCCCGATTGACGACGCGATTCAGGTATTCAGGATGGCGTGCATACCAACGCAGCTGGGCGGCTGTGCGCGCATCATTGCTTGGCGCCATACGAAATCCCTGACGCATACGTGCTAGTAGATCCTCCGGGGTCGCGGCAACCACGGGGGCCGTGGCGGCTGGTCCGATACCACTGCGGTGATGCCAGCTGGTGCCATCGGGTAGCAACCAGGGTGCAGGTGCTGCGGCAAAATTCTCCGAACTGGCGTGGTCGAGTGCGCCGAATAGATCTCGATGTTGCGCCTGTGCTTGCGCAATCGATAGAGAAAAGACGAGTGCGGCCGCGCGCGCGCAGCGGAATTCTGTTAACTTCAGCATAGCTGGATCGTACCGGTCCGACGGATCAATGCAAGTGCCTGTGTCGCGTATCCTGCGCAGGCAACAAGCCACGGCAGAGTGGCCAACGATGACGCGGTGGAAGCTCATGCAGCAAGGATGGTCGCAAAAACCCACAACGACGGATGACTGGCTGAGTGGCAGACTCGGCGCGGAGTTGTTGGGCGCTGAGCAGGCATTGGTCGACGACGTCCTCGAGGGCGTTTTTGGCGAGCACCTCCTGCAAATCGGTCGATGGGGAGATGCACCCGAAGGCATGATCGCCAATGCGCGAACGCAACACAGCGTCACCGTTTTCGAGTCAGGTCAGTTAGGCCAGGTGACTGCGGACTTCGCGCGACTGCCTTTCGCCGACCAGTCTGTGGACGCCGTCTTGTTGCCGCACACATTGGAACTTGCCGCTCGGCCACACGACATCCTGCGCGAAGCCCATCGGGTTTTACGTTCCGAGGGCCACCTGATGCTACTTGGCTTCAAACCGATCGGGTTCTGGGGTTTGCGCCGGCTGTTGAGCCGACGGTCTTTTCCTCCAGGCACCGAGCGTATCCTCGGGGAGCGCAAACTCCACGATTGGCTGCAGTTGCTGGACTTACGTATCCAGCGGCATCACCGATTTTTCTTCCGCTTCCCGATCAGTCGGCAATGGGGAGGGCAACGCATTCCCTGGGAGGAGCTCGGCCAACGGTGGTGGCCAGAATTGGGTGCTTGTTATTGGATTCAGGCACGCAAGCGCGTTGCGACGCTCACAAGAATCCGACCTAGTTGGAAGCAACGTGCCCGTGTGGTTAGCGGAATCGCAGAACCTTCGCTACGAGATGCGTTAAAATCCTCACCGGTGAAAAAGCTACCTGATTCTCAATGACTCCGCGTGTAACGATGTATACCGATGGCGCCTGCAGAGGTAATCCCGGGCCAGGCGGCTGGGGCGTGGCACTGCAGTACGACGGCCACACCAAAAACCTGTGTGGTGGTGAACAGGATACGACCAACAATCGCATGGAATTGATGGCTGCGATTCAAGGGCTTTCCGCGTTGACGCGTCGCTGCGATATCGATCTCTATACTGACTCCGTTTACGTTCGCGACGGAATCACCAAGTGGATCTCAGGTTGGAAGCAGCGTAACTGGCGGACCGCTAGTAAGCAACCGGTGAAGAATCAGGATTTATGGCAGCAGCTCGACGCACTCGCGGCGCAGCATGATGTGCGGTGGCACTGGGTCAAAGGGCACGCTGGTGACAGTGGTAATGAGCTGGCGGATTCGCTGGCGAATCGCGGACTTGATGACCTGCTTGAGGAGGCCAGTAAATGACGGTGCAACGACAGATCGTGCTCGATACCGAAACGACTGGTCTTGACCCGGCGGCGGACCACCGCATCATTGAAATTGGTTGTGTCGAGGTGGTCAATCGGCGTGTCACCGGCAAGACCTGGCATCAGTATCTGAACCCAGATCGCCAAATCGACGACGGCGCGATCGCTGTCCACGGTATCCGCAATGAAGATCTTGCGGACAAGCCACGGTTCCCGGATATCGCAGACGATTTTTTGTCATTCGTCGTTGGCGCTGAACTCGTGATTCACAATGCGCCGTTCGATATTGGTTTCCTCGAGCACGAACTGCGCCGCATGTCGCACAAGCGCACACGCTTGTCGGATGTCTGCAAAGTTACCGACAGCCTTCGATTAGCTCGCGAGTTGCACCCCGGCCAGCGTAATAGCCTCGATGCACTTTGCAAACGCTACCAGGTTGATAACTCCGGCCGTGATCTGCATGGCGCTTTGCTGGACGCCAGATTGCTTGGCGATGTCTATTTGTTGATGACAGGTGGACAAAACAGTCTCGAACTCGATGCGGTTGAGCAGGCCGAGGCGACCCAGTCTGGTACCAATGTCGTCGACGCAAAACTGGTTTCCAATGGACTCGTCGTCACGGCGAACGAGCAAGAGCGGGCGCTACATGCCGCGTTGATGGAGCGTATCGCATCCAGTAGTCAGGATACTGTCGTCTGGGATCAGACCCGGAATAGCTCTGCGGGACACTAAACTACTGCGATTAGCGGCCGCTATACCTTACAATATGTCGAATTCGGGGCATTCGCTGCCGTCGCAGAACTCAACAACAAGAGAGACTTAGGTCATGGTCTATACGTTCGCGCAGGCTTTCCGCGCAAATTTCCTCGGGCAGGCCCCGGGCTGGTACAAGCAAACCATTATTGCTTTCCTCATTTTGAATCCTATTCTGATGCTGACAGTGGACGGGTTTGTCGTCGGCTGGGTACTGATTCTTGAGTTCATTTTCACGCTGGCCATGGCCCTGAAGTGTTATCCACTGCAACCGGGCGGGCTGCTGGCTCTCGAGGCGTTGATCATCGGTCTCACGTCGCCATATACCGTGTATCACGAGGTCGAGAAAAACCTGCCTGTGATCATTCTGTTGATGTTCATGGTCGCTGGTATCTACTTCATGAAAGACATGTTGCTGTTTGTCTTTACGAAGTTGATCCTGAAAGTTCGCTCTAAGATGTTCCTGTCGCTGCTGTTTAGTTTTTCGGCGGCTGTGTTGAGTGCGTTTCTTGATGCATTGACGGTAACGGCCGTCATCATTGCCGTTGCGGTTGGCTTTTTCGCCGTTTACCACCGCTGCGTGTCGTCCGGCGGGGATGATCATGTTTACGACCAAAACGATGATGGCTCGGTCGTTGAGGAGCGGCGTGCGGATCTCGAGCAGTTTCGCTCCTACCTGCGCAGCCTGATGATGCACGGTGCTGTTGGAACCGCGCTTGGCGGTGTCACCACACTGGTCGGAGAGCCGCAAAACCTGTTGCTGGCAAAAATCGCTGACTGGGAGTTTGTTGAGTTCTTCCTGCGCGTCGCGCCCGTGTCGATGCCGGTATTGGTCGTAGGCTTAATCACCTGTATGTTCCTCGAGCAAACGAAGATCTTCGGCTATGGTGCGACACTACCCGACAGCGTACGTGAGGTGCTGGCCGATTTTGATCGTGAGAACACGGAGAAGCGCACCAAGCAAGATACGATGAAGCTGATCATTCAGGGTGTGGTTGCCGTGTTGCTGGTGATCGCGCTGGGCCTGCATCTGGCAGAGCCGGGCATCATCGGTCTTGGCGTGATCGTGCTGACCACGGCGTTCAATGGCATTATCGACGAGCACAAGCTCGGCAAGGCATTCGAGGAGGCGCTGCCATTCACATCGCTGCTGGTGGTATTTTTTGCGATCGTCGCTGTCATCGAGACACAGCATCTATTCCAGCCAATCACCGATATCCTGCTGTCCTATACCGGCGGCATTCAGGCCACACTGTTCTACGTCGCGAACGGCCTGTTGTCGATGATCAGTGATAACGTCTTCGTTGCGACGGTTTACGCAGCTCAGGTCGAAGCTGCATTGAACGCGGGCACGCTGACGCGGGAGCAATTCGACACGCTGATCGTCGCGATCAATACCGGCACGAATATTCCAAGCGTCGCGACACCGAACGGTCAGGCGGCTTTCCTGTTTCTGCTCACATCGGCACTGGCACCGCTTATCCGGCTGTCTTATGGCCGGATGGTGATCATGGCGCTGCCTTATACGATCACGATGAGCATTACTGGTCTTCTGGCTGTCATGTACCTGTTGTAATGTCACGGCGCGGTGCGTGACGCACGTCAAGGTGCTGACACCGCGAACACACTAAAATCGCGCACCAAGAACGCGATAATGTTTATGGGAGAAGGGTCTTGATTGGACTGCAGGATGTAAAGATCGGCGTGGTTGGCTTAGGCTACGTCGGATTGCCTTTGGCCGTGGAATTCGGCAAGAAATACCCAACGGTGGGCTTCGACCTCAAGGCGGAGCGCGTCGAAGAGCTCAGAAGCGGCAAAGACTCGACGTTAGAGGTCGAACCGGAGCTGCTGCGAGAGGCAACCCAGCTTAGTTATACCGACGATGTGTCCGGGATTGCGGACTGCAACGTCTATGTGGTCACGGTACCGACTCCCGTCGGCTCCAACCATCGGCCGGTATTGTCGCCGTTGAAGTCAGCCAGCAAGATGCTGGGCGGTGTGCTTAAGAAAGGCGATATCGTCATCTACGAATCGACGGTGTACCCTGGCGCAACGGAGGAGTTCTGTGTCCCGGTGCTCGAAGAAACAGCGGGCATGACACTCAATCGCGATTTCTTCGCGGGCTACAGTCCGGAGCGGATTAATCCTGGCGATAAGGAGCATCGACTGCCGGATATCCTGAAGGTCACGTCCGGCTCGACGCCTGAAGCGGCTGACTTTGTCGACGCGTTGTACGCGAGCATTATTACGGCCGGTACGCACAAGGCAACTTCGATCAAGGTCGCAGAGGCAGCGAAAGTGATCGAAAACACTCAGCGCGACGTGAACATCGCGCTGATCAACGAACTTGCGATGATCTTCGATCGCGTTGGCATCGATACCGAAGACGTGTTGAAGGCGGCGGGTACCAAGTGGAATTTCTTGCCATTCCGTCCGGGCATGGTGGGCGGCCATTGCATTGGGGTGGATCCGTATTACCTGACGCATAAAGCGGTGGCGCTTGGCTATCACCCTGAGATGATCCTTGCGGGACGTCGTATCAACGACAATATGTCGCAGTTCATCGCATCGCAGATCGTGAAGCTGCTGATCAGTCGAGGCCTGCAACCGAACGGTGCCAAAGTGTTAGTGCTGGGGCTGACCTTTAAAGAAAATTGCCCTGACGTACGTAACACCAAGGTCGTCGATTTGATTGCCGAACTGGGTAGCTATGGTGTATCGGTCGATGTCCATGACCCATGGGCGGATGCGGCCGAGGCGCACCACGAGTATGGGGTTGAGCTGTTGGCGACGCCAGATCAGGGGGCTTACGATGGCACCGTGATTGCTGTCGCCCATAAGGAATTCGCGGAAATGGGTGCAGCCGGCATTCGCGGCTTCTGTAAACCTGACGGGATTGTTTACGACATTAAATACCTGCTCGAAGAACACGAGTCTGATCAACGACTCTAAGGTTTTCAGGAGCCTCAACTAACCATGAAAATTCTAGTGACCGGTGCTGCCAGATGAATCACACGGTCAAACTTATGCTCGGCAAACAAGGCTTCGATGCCGGCACGATCCTCCAGCCCCATCTTGACGAACGTAAAGTTGTCATAGGGCTGCACACGCGCCAGTCGCGCTTCTTTCAGACTAACGTCGTAGTAGTCATTGAGGTTGTCCAGACCGACGACCGTATCACCGCGATCTAACAAATGCAGGCTGGTAGCGGAACCGATAAAACCGGC
>JBCAZB010000078.1:0-9051 GCA_038533315.1 Pseudomonadota bacterium
GATCTCAGCGAACGGCGACCGCGAAGTCGGCGAGAAAATCGCTGAAGCCATGGACAAGGTCGGCAAAGAAGGTGTGATCACCGTCGAAGAAGGCTCAGGCCTCGCCAACGAACTGGAAGTTGTTGAAGGCATGCAGTTCGACCGTGGTTACCTGTCGCCTTACTTCATCAGCGATCAGAACAGCCAAACCGCTGATCTGGACAACCCGTTCATTCTGTTGTTCGACAAGAAAATTTCCAACATCCGTGATCTGCTGCCGCTGCTGGAAGGCGTGGCTAAATCGGGTCGTCCGTTGGTCATCATCGCGGAAGACGTCGAAGGCGAAGCGCTGGCGACTCTGGTTGTGAACAACATCCGCGGTATCGTCAAAGTTGCTGCGGTTAAAGCGCCGGGCTTCGGCGACCGTCGTAAGGCCATGCTGCAGGACATCGCCATTCTGACGGGTGGTCAGGTGATTTCGGAAGAAGTTGGCCTGTCGCTCGAGAAAGCGACACTCGAAGATTTGGGCGAAGCGAAGAAAGTGCAGATTAGCAAAGAGAACACGACCATCATTGATGGTGCCGGTTCAGCGGGCGACATCAAAGGTCGCGTTGAGCAAATCAACCGCGAAATCGAAGACTCAAGCTCTGACTACGACCGCGAGAAGCTGCAAGAGCGCGTCGCCAAACTGGCGGGCGGTGTTGCCGTGATCAAGGTTGGCGCTGCCACGGAAGTGGAAATGAAAGAGAAGAAAGCGCGCGTTGAAGATGCATTGCACGCGACTCGCGCTGCCGTCGAAGAAGGTGTCGTACCTGGCGGTGGTGTTGCGCTGATCCGTGCTGTGAAAGCAGCCGGCGATTTCGAAGGCGATAACGCTGAGCAGACCGTGGGTATCAACATCCTGCGTCGTGCGGTTGAAGAGCCGCTGCGTCAGATCGTCAGCAATGCTGGTGGCGATGCGTCCGTCGTACTGAACGCGGTTGCCGCGGGCGAAGGTAACCACGGTTACAACGCAGCAAACGGCGAATACGGCGACATGATCGATTTCGGTATTCTGGATCCGACCAAAGTGACCCGTTTTGCACTGCAAAACGCCGCTTCTGTGTCTGGTCTGTTGCTGACCACCGAAGCTATGGTTGCCGATGCGCCTAAGGACGAAGCAGCTGCGCCTGCGATGCCTGACATGGGCGGCATGGGTGGTATGGGCGGCATGATGTAAATCGCATCTGCGATAACTCTGCCCGCCTACTGGCCTGCCAAGGCCCCACACCTCGGTGTGGGGCTTTTTTTTGCTTAAAGAACAGTGATTTCAGCCGCTAACCGGTTATTGGTGTGAGTGCATTCTTTGCGCGCACGCAACTACAGTGAACACAGGATTTGAGCAAAACCTCCAGCCAACCTCAGTCGAATACGCCAACCGATAAACTTGGTGCATTACCGCTGCGCGCCTTTCACCTGCCGTTTATCGAGGTGTCGTTGTGTTACGTGGGTTCGGCGCTCATTCTGTTGGCCTGCTCGCAGTTGCCCGGCGGTCCCAATCCCTGGCTGGCGGCGTTATTTGCTGTCGCCGGCATTGGTCATCATTGGTACGGGCGACGCGCGATATTGCGCGGCAGCTTGCAACGATCATTCGCCTCGCTGTATTTGATCATGGGCGACATGGCGATCCATATGCTGCTCGGCGCCATCGCACCGTTCATGTTGTGGTACGTCGCGCTGGTCACGCTGTTTATCACAGCATCCGGATCAGCGTACTTGCGTGCGACACAGCTGTTCGTGCCCATTGGTTTCGCCACGATGGTGATAGTACCGCTGGTCGCCTTTCACGGGTTGGCTGTACCTGCGCTCGATTCCCTGCGGGCGCTTCTGATCGTGCCGTTAGCGTTTGGCTATATTCTGGGTGGTTGTGCCATCACCGGTTTTCGTGCGGCCGTCGCCCGCAAAAAGCACCAGCGGTCGAGCCTTGCGTTGCAGGAGGCGCTAGATGCGCTGACCGTCAAAGAGGGAGAGCTCAAGGCCCAGCGTGATGATCTTGAAATCGAAGTGCAGCGACGCACTGCCGAACTGCAGTCCGCCAAGTCAGAGGCAGAGCGTGCGAACCTCGCCAAGAGTCGGTTTCTCGCCAACATGTCGCATGAAATTCGAACACCGTTGAATGGCATTCTGGGCATGACCGAAGTCTTAAGCGACACCACGCTGAGTGCAGAACAACACGACATGCTCTCGACCGTGAATGCGAGCGGACGCTCGTTGTTGACGATTGTGAACGACATTCTCGATATCTCGAAAGTCCAGGCTGGCGAAATGACGCTTGGCCGTGAATCAATGAACCTGCATCTCGCGCTCACTCGTACGATTGAGTTGTTTCGAGGCGTCGCACAACAACGGGGTTTGTCATTGCACTTCGACTATCCCGATGATGCACCGCGTTTTGTCGAGGCAGACCCGGTCAGGATTCGGCAGATCGTCTCGAATCTCGTCAGTAACGCGATCAAATTCACCGAGGAGGGTGACGTTACGCTACGTGTTCAGGCGCCAGTCGGATCTGCGTCGATTTGGCAGATCGCTGTCGCGGACACCGGTATCGGTATCGCTGCCGACCAGCTCGAGTCGGTATTTGGCGCGTTCTCTCAGGTGGATGATGGCTCGACGCGTCGTTATGAGGGCACCGGTCTTGGTCTGGCCATCAGTCGTGAACTCGCTCGTCTGTATGGCGGCGACATTATCGTTGCTTCGACGAAAGGCCGCGGTACAGTGTTTACGGTGAGCCTTCCGTTGCCCGTTTGCGCGGAGCAGAAGATCGTAGAAGTCGCACTGTCAACACCGTCGCCGACTTCCAACGCTGTTGGCTGCCACGTGTTGGTTGTCGAAGACAATAGTGTCAACCAGCGTGTCGTCACCGCCATGCTTGAGCGGCTCGGTTGCCAGGTGTCAATCGCTGCCTCTGGTGATGAGGCACTCACCGTATTCGCAGAGAACGATGCCGATCTGATTCTGATGGATTGTCAGATGCCAGTGATGGATGGTTTCGAGGCGACGCGTGCGCTGCGGGAACGCGAAGCGGCGCGTGCGGGCTCTCGCCGCGTACCGATCATCGCACTGACCGCCAACGCTATGGCGGGAGATCGCGAACGCTGCTTATCGGCGGGTATGGACGACTATCTGACCAAACCGGTGCGCGCCGACGATCTGCGTGACATGTTGAGTCGCTGGTATACACCGCCGGCGGAAGCGGCGATCTCTGGCGCATAAAGCTCGTCTGAAACGCTCGCCAAGGCGCTTTTTCTCACGCGTGCCAGACCTGTCACTATTTCGGGTGACAGGGGGGCTGCCCTCGCGTTGATACTGTCTCGACCCATAACAACCGTTGTGGGAGCGAGCAATGAAAAAAGTCAGAATGATCGTAATCAGCCTAACGCTTGGATCGTTGGTGGGTTGCGCACCTATACCGAGGATCACTGTTAAAGGTGAGGGCTACAACAGTTGTATCCGATTAGACCGCGAACCTGTTGCCGACCAAGACAATCCACGTTGCGGCTCAAGTATATCCGCAACCATCAAGACTGGCACTTTTCATAAGCAGGTCGATCATGAACTCGATAGTGACATGGTGCTGGTCACTGTCGGAGCAAGATTCGCCGAGAAGCTTCCCGTTTCGAGTTGTCTGTGGGTTGGTAGTAGTCAATTCGGTGGTACTGAGGTGATCGCGCCGCAATATGAAGGCCTGTTTCAGTGGGAAGAGGTTGGCGACCCGAATGAGCAGATTGGCGATGGCCCCCGTTCAGCCTGCAGGCTTGATGTCATGTATCCGCGGCAGGCTACCGAGCTGAGCGGCGATGACGTCATTCGTGCATGCGCCGCACGGTTTTTCGGAAACATCCAGTCCGGGCTTCAGACGGATACGTCAATCTTCTCCAACCGATTCAAATCTACATGCGACGTTCCGGATCTGGAAGAGAACGAGATTATCGGCAGTAGCCAGCTTGTCGCCGGTTTATTGCCCAATGATGGCTACGGATTGTGTGGCAGCACGGTGCCAACGCAGTTCGAAGCGATTAATCTTGGTAATTCTGCGGGCGCTTGCTCACAAGTCGGTGTGAGAACGGACGGTACGGCGTCTTTTGCAAAGCAGATCACGCCGCGTACCGATCAACAGTTGCATATTCGAAACAGGATCGGTGTCGTCGATCAAGAGCGTTCTCTCTGGCCACGGATACATACCGTCGTCGACAAGCGCACGATTGCGAGACCTCTAACGTTTCAAGACGATGGCGCGCATTGGCAAGCCGACGTATTGAAGACCGACGCGAACGGCACGCGTTGGTTTGAGAACTTCACTGAATTTGTACGCATCGACGCGATACGCGTGTTCTCTGTGCAGTCACGTGCTGTGGATGTTCGAGAGTACTTGGCGCTGGACGGCGCGGAGCTGCGCGTCGTCGACAGTGATAGCGGTGATGACACGCCGCTAACCTGTAGCCCAGTGGCGGACGAGTTCGAGATGGTGGCCTGCGATATCGATGCGACGCCGACATACACCATCGATACGTTGCGTGAATCGACCGGCCCGCTGACGACGCCGCTTCAGTGGCAAATCGTTGCCGACGGGCTCGAAGACAACGGCCGCGAGTGGTACGTCGAGTTTGAATTGGACTCGGTGTTCCGCACCATGGGCGCCGTGATTGCGGCAGATCGCGAGTCTGTTGATTTTGGCAAGGTGTCACAGACCGATGTGCGTTCAGAGCCGCTACTGATCGACAGTGTCGGCAGCGGTCATTTTGTCGTCGACACGGTCGAAATCGATCCAGCCTTTGGGGATGCCAGTTCGTTTCGCGTTCGGCGTTTAGACGATCCGGTCGATGTCCCGCATCCGGTCATTGCCACTCACACCGAGGACGGCGGCATCAAGTTGTCACAAGGTGGTTGGGATATGCCCTTCGATATCGGCGCGATTGAAGAGCAGGGCGAGTTTGTGATGGTCCCGCGTCCACGGCTCGACGGCACCGACCTCGAAGTGCTCGGTGTGCCGATGGTGTTCACCGGCAATGTGCCGGTCATTCAGGGCACGAACATCGACACCGCCGGCCTCACCGCCAATGGTGATCAGAGTTATCCGCTGCGCTATCAGGCATTTGTTGAGTGGCCATTGCCACGAACGCTCGCGCCGACAGAGAACCGCGCGCTGACCCTTGAAGTGCGCCCGCAACGTGCTGGCGAACTCAAGGCCATGCTCCGTGTCTCGGGCTATCCGCTGCACACGCCTGCTGAGCGCCAGACGATCGAGGTGCCACTGTCGGCTTACGGTACGTTCGGCCCTCAAGTGGATGTGCTGCCGACCAGCCTCGGTTTTCCGTATGGCGCAAGGCGCGTCGACACACGCAACGCCATCGTTGTGAGCTGGGGTGATGCAGATATCGTCATCGACAGTGTCGAGTTACTCGATGGCGCCGCAGGCGACGCAATCAACTTCTCGATCGACTACGCACCGCCAAAGAACACGTCGGTCCAGCCGGGCGCGTCGCACAACGTGACGGTAAGTTACGCGCCGGGCTGCTTCTACGAAATGCCGCTCGGTGGTGAGCATCGCGCCATTTTGCGCGTCGCGACTAGTGTCGGCGACTACGATATTCCGCTGATCGGCGACCCAGCGCGATGGGTCGACGGCGAAGCGAGTGGCTGCGGGTTCGGACAGTGAACGTGCGTGCAACCAGGAGACTATCGATGAATAGAATACTAACGGTGATCACCCTCGTATCCACTCTGGTGTTGGCTGGCTGTCCTTCCAGCAGCGATACGGCAGAGGATCCTGCCGCCGATATTGATGTCAAGGTGGAGGCGTTACCAACGCGCATTTACGTCCGACAGGGTGCGGGCGCGAACGACGTCGAGCCTGTGATCTGGCAGAAGGACTTTGTAGGTTTGTTGTCGACCGATTTCTCGGAATCGGTGTCCGGTGTCAACATTGACGTAGAGGCAACCGCTGCCGCCGATTGCCCACCCGGCAACACGGCATGCGAGACGTGGCTGTTGTCCAGTCGCACATCGAGACCCGGCGAGTTTGCTGTCGATGCGTTCCGCGACATCATCCAGCCAGACGGTGGTCTCGACACCGCCGCTGGTGAAGTCGCTGTGTATGTGTTGCCCGACAATAGTGGTAGTGCACCAGTACAGGCGATTAGTCCGGAAAATGTGCAGACCGTGATCGATGACGATGGTGTCTTTTGGTCTGTCGAAGAAGATGTCCTATTCAGTTTTCTTGACCAACCTGAAGGACGGGACTACGACAGCGTGTTCGCGCAAGCGGCCGATGATGTGGCAATTTCTACAGTGACCGACATCGCATTTGCGATCAGCGGGTGGTTCGCTATTGGAACCGACGGTCGGGTTTTCGGTCAGCAAAATTTCAGTTCCCGGCCGACCGCCTTCTCGTTACTGAATGACCTATTGGCTCAGACCGAAGCTAACAGTAACGCTCGCGCCAGCGCGATTTTTGCCGATGAGTTTTCGTTCGGTAGTTCACGCGGTACTACCCCGGAATCATTGTCGGCTCTGCTGTTGGACGATGGTCGCGTGGTGGTTTGGTACCGCATTAACGAAGGCGGCAACATCGACTTGTTTTCCACGACGCCGACAGTGGTCGACGATATCGATCGTATCGTCGATGTCGGCATCGAAACAGACTATGTGTTGTTCCTGCGTGATGACGGCACCGTCTGGGAGCTGGGTAAGACCTCCGTCGGTAGCGTTGAACCCGCCAACATCGTAGACACGCCGTCTCAGGTAGCCGATTTATCGGGTATTACCGAATTGGTCGGGCGCAAGGCGCTGCGCAGCGACGGGCAAGTGTTTATCGTGCCGGAGACACAAGCCGCGGGCGAGACGACAACACCCGTGGCCGTTCCGGGTCTATCGGATGCAGTCTCGTTGCTCGACAGCGTTCACGATGTCGCCGAGCGCGCTGATGGCAGCCTCGCCTATTGGCAATATGACGCATCGAGTGAGGCGCCACAGGTACCGGTGAATGTGCGTCTCGCGCCGCTCGGCCAGCCCGGGGCTATCGCACGCAGTTACGCGAGCGATGTGGCGTGCGGTCGACTTTGGCAATTGCAAAATGCTCCATGGGAGCGGAGCGATGCGCTAACTCCCGGAGGATCGGTGACCGTTAAGGCGTATCCGCGGATCGGTTTCGGCGGCGGCGCGCGTTGTGACAACGGAAACATGAGTCGTGTCGTGTTTTTCGTGCTCAATGGCAACGGTAGCGGCACCATCGCGCCGTCGACTGGCACGATCGAGTGTTTCGATGACCCACTGATCAATAACTACTGCTGGTGGTTTGGTGCCAACGACACGCAGCCGCGTTTTACCGCCATCCCTGACTCCGGTTCCATGTTTCGAGACTGGCGCTGGGACTGCGCATCCAGCGATCCGTTGTCAGCGGCGGTACAACAATTGCCGGACAGCAGTCAGAACCTTTGTAAGGTTACCTTTATGCTGGGCGAAGGCGACGAGCCGATGGTCGAAGAAAGACGGCTTGAGGTTCGCGCCAATGGCGTTGGCCGGGTCGAACTATCACCTGACCCGAATCGTGTGGATGCGGTTGGTGCGTTCTACAACGACGGCACCGAAGTGACGCTGATGGCCATACCCGGTGACGGATTCGTATTCGGCAGTTGGGACCAAAACGGCTGCACCAACGATCTGGAAAGTGATGTCATCACGGTCATTATGGACGCTGATCGTCTGTGTATCGTCAATTTTGTACAACCAACCGGCGGCGTGCCACCGGTTGGCAGAATCAACGTATCGCCATCAACCGTTGTTGATCCCGGCGAGACCATAACGCTGGACGCTTCGGCCAGCTCCGATGCCGATGGCACTATCGTGTCGTGGGACTGGGACTTTGATGGCGACTCCGTCATCGACGCGAGTGGCGAGACGGTGATGACGAATTTAACGACGCCGGGTATCAACGATGTACTGCTTACGGTCACCGATAATGATGCTCTGGAAGGCCGGGCTGCCGTTGGTATCACTGTGCGCGCACCGACCGGCGGACAAACCTTCAATGTTCGCGTTGTCGTTACTGGCAATGGTCAGGTGAGTGTGGCACCACTTGATCGTACGTTACGCGACAGTGAGTGTGATGGCGACGAGTGTTTCCTGAACAATGTCCCTGCCGGGACAGAGCTGACACTCACCGCGTCTCCCTTCACGCCCGCCGCATTTGTGGGTTGGGATAGCGCGGAATGCGATGCAATTCCCGCTGCGGACGTTTGCATCATCACCGTCAATTCACAACGCTCGGTGACGGCATTGTTCCAATAAAACGTAGGCAGCGGTGGCCCGACGGCCGTCGCTGCCTACGTTGAGAAGCGCTATATCCCTACGGCAGGGCGGCATTGGTTTTCATCTGAAACTGTATTTGGTCGAAAAGTTGTATATCCTCTTGCTATGGGAGAGGGGTTATTGTGAACGCACACAAGGATGTGACGTCGACTGCGAAGCGGACAACGTCATCCTTGCGCTTGTGCACCCGTTATCTCGTCTTCTACCTGCAGTCGGCTTTTCTCGTCCTTCTACTAGCTGCTGTTACGCCTGAGATCCCGTTCTCCGCCGTTGCCATCTATGTCGCTTTGGCGTGCTCCGTGCAACTCGGCTTCATGACGGGTATTCGCTTGGGCTTCCTACCGACAATTCGCAACGCACTATTCGTTTGGCAGCAAGCATTTGTTAACTCGGCGTTGCAGATCGTATTCATGTTTATTGTGCCGCCGTTGTTCTATTACTTCGTCGGGTCTTTGTTCGTCATTTGCGTTTATGCGGCGACACGTCTGTCGCGGCGAGAGCTCGCAATTCTACTAACGCTTGCGCTAGGCGGCATTGCGGCTGCGGTGCAGATTGCGCCGATCAGTGGTCTCCCGGTCGATACGTTGGCGCAGAAACTAGTCTCTGTGTTGTCTGCCGCACTGTTGCTGTGGCGAACCACCGAAATCGTGATGGAGATCAGCCTGGTCAGACGTCAGCTTGACGACACGACAGACCGGCTATCGCAGCTGATCCGCGTTCTGTTCG
>JBCAZB010000079.1:0-9049 GCA_038533315.1 Pseudomonadota bacterium
GTCGGATTTTGTGAACGCGAGTATTCATAACCCTGATGCACACCGGGACTGGATTGCACATAGGTCGATGTTGCGTAAATGGGCGGCATGATCGCACCCGTTGATGGGTCCGGGGACTGACCGGCATGAATAACGCGGGTCGCAAAAGCAGATTTCTTATCGCTCATAATCGGGCTCACATTTGTTTGCGGAGATAGTTCAGCACATCAGACCGGGTAATCAGTCCAAAAAAAACGTCTCCATCCGTAATGGCGGCGAATTGCTGCACTTGCAACATCGCAACGAGATTATTCACGCTCGTGTCGGGTGCGAGTCGTACAAACGAGGTCTGCATCGCGGACGCCACTGGCGCGTTCAAAAGATCCGGTTTGCCGAAGGCGTAGCGAATGATGTCGTCTTCTGTCAGCACGCCGACGAGCGTGCCCTCATCCATCACCGGTAACTGTGATACGCCGGCGTTACGCAAGCGATTGTGGGCGGTGGTCAGCACATCGCCGGGGCCGACTGTGATCGTCGCGCGCTCGCCGTGCAACCGTCCGATCAGGTCTCGCAAATCGCCGAACGACTCGCGTGTTGCAAAGCCCTGATCTTCCATCCAGAAGTCGTTATAGAGTTTGGACAAATACTTGTTGCCTGTGTCGCAGGCGAACGCGACCACGTTCTTCGCTTCGGTCTGCTCCTGACAATACTTAATGGCCGCGGCCAGCAGCGTACCGCTGGATGAGCCGGCGAGCAGCCCCTCCTTACGCAACAGCGCGCGCGCCATTTCAAAGGACTCCGCATCGGATATCGAAAACGCTTTCCGGACCATCGAGAAATCAGCGATGTCTGGAATGAAGTCCTCGCCGATACCCTCGACCAGCCAGCTCGCGCTGTCGACCTCGCGACCGTGATTAATGTGTTCGGCGAGAATCGAACCGACGGGGTCTGCCAGCACGATCTCGAGCTCCGGTGCGTGCTCCTTGAAATAACGCGTCATACCGCTCACGGTTCCGCTCGAACCCACGCCGACAACCACGGCGTCGACATCACCGTTCAACTGTTCGAGAATTTCCGGCGCTGTCGTCGTTTCGTGCGCCAGCGGATTATCCGGGTTGGCGAATTGATTGATGAAGTATCCGCCGCGCTCTTCAGCGATCCGGCGTCCGAGATCCTGATAGTACTCCGGGTGTCCACGACCAACATCGGAACGCGTCAGCACGACCTCCGCGCCCATCGCTCGAAGATTGAAGATCTTCTCCTGACTCATTTTATCCGGCAGTACGAGGACCAGCGGATAGCCTTTGCGCGCCGCTGCCAGTGCGAGACCCAGACCCGTGTTGCCGGCCGTCGCCTCCACGATCGTATCGCCCGGCTTAATGTCGCCGCGCGCTTCCGCCTGCTCGATCATCGAAACACCGATGCGATCCTTGATCGATCCACCGGGGTTGTTCAGTTCGAGCTTCAGGAACAGGCGGCACGGGCCTGTATCGAACTGGCTGATTTCGAGCATCGGCGTGCGACCGACCATTTCCAACACACTGTTGTAGACTTGCATGGCAGAACATCCCGTGAACCGGCGCGTAGTGTACGAAAAAACCCTGTCAATTGCAGACTGGCGCCGCGAGGCCTGCCAACAACTGAAGTCGATCAGCGATACCGCCTCGCTGGAGGCCGATGTGTTGCTTTCGAATGCGCTCGACAAGCCACGCGCCTGGCTGCTTGCGCATGCCGACGAAGCATTACCGAGCAAGGCGCGCGATCTGCTCAATAATTGGCTGACGCGCCGCCTCGAGCACGAACCCATCGCCTACCTGACGGGCACTCAGGAATTTTGGTCGTTGACCCTCCGCGTGACTGAGGCAACGTTGATTCCACGCCCTGAAACAGAAGCGTTGGTTGAGCGCGTATTGGCGATTGTCGCAGGCACTAACAAACCGCGCATCGCTGATCTCGGTACCGGCTCGGGAGCGATTGCAATAGCGCTCGGCACAGAACGGCCCGATGCCGATATTGTGGCCACCGATCGATCCAGCGAGGCGCTGGCGGTTGCTGCAGATAACGCAACGCAACTCAACGTCGCCAACGTACAATTCGTGGGTGGCGATTGGTGCCACGCGCTGCCACCACCTTTGTTCAACGTGATTGTGAGTAATCCGCCCTATGTCGAGCAGGACTTCGCCGGGTTTAGGGATAATTTGCGCCACGAACCGCGTAGCGCGCTGGCCAGCGGCGACGACGGACTCGACGATATCCGTACCATCGCTCGTGATGCCGGGCGTCACCTCAAGGCCGGTGGTTGGCTACTGCTGGAGCACGGCCACATGCAAGCCGACGCGGTCTCCGGTATTCTTCGCGCACACGCGTTCAACGAAATCACACTTCACCGCGACCTCGCCGGTTTGCCCCGCTTCACCGAAGCTCGCGCCGGCAGCAGCACAGCATAAGGATCACCCAGACCATGGTAGTTATCGAAACCAATCACGGCGATATCAAAGTAGAACTGTTCGAAGAAGCAGCACCGATCAGCGTCAAAAATTTCCTCACTTACGTGGATGAGCAATTCTACGATGGTCTCGTTTTCCACCGCGTTATTGCCAATTTCATGATTCAGTGCGGCGGCATGGACAAAGACATGAACCAGAAGACGCCCCATGCGCCGATCAAGAACGAAGCCGATAACGGGCTAGGCAACGACCGTGGCACGCTGGCGATGGCACGCACCAATGTCGTCGATAGCGCAACCTCACAGTTCTTCATCAACCTGTCCGACAATGCGTTCCTGAACCACGGTGGCCGTGACTTCGGCTACGCAGTCTTCGGCAAAGTCGTTGAAGGGTTGGATGTGGTCGACAAGATCGCCACGGTTGAAACCGGCAATCACGGTATGCACGGCGACGTGCCGGTCGAGCCCGTCATCATGACACGGGTCTATCGCGCTGACTGATGATCGTCACGCACGACACCGCTCGCTGCCAGCATTTGGCAGCGACGCGGTAGATCGGCTACAGAACACGCGCGCCCTGATCGTTGGCCTGGGTGGCACGGGTGCAGCGGCGGCCGCGTCACTGGGTGCTGCCGGCGTTGACACATTACTACTCAACGATTTCGATCGTGTTGATGCGAGTAATCTCGCGCGTCAAAACTTGTACACACCCGACGACATAGGTCAGACGAAAACGGCGGCGGCGGCACGGCGGATCAAACAACAGAACCCCGCACTCTCTATCGTTCAACTCTGTGAGCGATTGGATGCCAACGCGCTGACCGACCTGTTGCAACACGTCGATATCGTACTCGACTGTTGCGACAATTTTGCGAGCCGCTTTGTCATCAATCGTGTCGCCCATGCGACGCGCACACCATTAGTAACTGGGGCGGCTATCCGCTGGGAAGGCCAGGTCGCCGTCTTTCCGTTTAATGATGAACCGTCACCGTGTTACCAGTGTCTGTATCAACCGGAGGACGAGAGCCTCGAGGACTGTGCAGGCGCCGGCGTCATTGCGCCACTGCCGCCGATGATCGGCCAACTGATGGCGCTAGAGGCCATCAAGTGTCTGACCAGCACCGGCACACTCACCCGCTTGCTTGTCTTTGATGCACAAGTAGGCGCATGGAAATCATTATCGGTTGGCCGACGGGACGACTGCCCTGTGTGCGCGGCTCACGCGGCGTCCGCCTGATCCTCGTCCGCCGTCGGTTCATAGCCCAGATTGGGCGATAGCCATCGCTCTGCGGTGGCCAACGATACCCCTTTGCGCTCGGCGTAATCGATTACCTGATCACGTCCGATCTTGCCCAGTGAAAAGTAGCGACTATCGGGATGCGAGAAGTACCAGCCGCTCACCGATGCAGCGGGCGACATTGCAAAGTTCTCTGTCAGCGTCACACCCGTGCGCGTCGGCGCCTCTAGCAACTCGAATAACGTGACCTTCTCGGAGTGGTCCGGACAAGCCGGGTAGCCGGGCGCTGGACGAATGCCGGAGTATCGCTCTGCGATCAAATCTTCGTTGCTCCATACCTCGTCGGGTGCATAGCCCCACCACTCGCGACGTGTACGCTGATGGAGATATTCCGCGCCCGCTTCGGCGAACCGGTCGGCCAGTGCTTTCAGCAGAATCGCGGCGTAGTCGTCATGTTCCGCTTCGAACGCCGCGGCACGTTCCTCGGCGCCCAAGCCTGCCGTCACGGTGAAGGCACCGACATAGTCGCGCTTGCCGCTGTCCTCCGGTGCAATCAGATCTGCCAGACACTCCTGTGCCAGACCCGCACGCGTCTGTTTTTGCTGACGCAGACAGTGCAGTCGTGCACGCGCCTCAGTTCGGTTTTCGTCGGTGTAGACAACGATGTCGTCCTCATCCGACGACGCCGGGAAAAACCCAACCACGGCTTTCACCGTCAGCCATTGCTCCTCCACGATCTCTTGAAGCATCGCCTGTGCATCATCAAACAACGCACTCGCTGCTTCACCGACAACATCATCTGTCAGGATAGCGGGGAACTTACCGTGGAATTCCCAGGCGTTGAAGAACGGCATCCAATCGATGTAATCGACCAGCGTCGCGCAGTCGATCGTCTCGATAGTCTGTGCACCGGTAAACGAGGGGATGGGCGGTGTATAGGCCGGCCAATCGATCACGCGCTTTGCGGCACGCGCGGCCGACAAAGACAGCGCCGGCTTCTGTCGCTTGCGACCCGCATGCCGAGCTCTGCGTTCGACGCAGTCCTGTTTAACGGCCGCGACGTACTGGTCGCAGTCGTCGCCAACCAATTGTTGCGCGACGCCGACAGCCCGCGAGGCATCTTTCACGTACAACACAGGGCCCTGATAGGCAGGGTCAATCTTCACGGACGTGTGCGCTGGCGATGTCGTCGCACCGCCAATCAGCAATGGCTGCTCAAAGCCCAGCCGCTGCATCTCCGATGCGACGTGCACCATCTCGTCCAGCGAAGGCGTGATAAGCCCGGAAAGACCAATGATGTCGGCATTGTGGCGCTTCGCTGCGTCGAGGATTTCCTGGCAGGACACCATGACGCCCAAATCGATGACATCGAAGTTGTTGCACTGCAGGACAACCCCGACGATGTTCTTGCCGATGTCATGTACATCGCCTTTGACCGTCGCTAGCACAATCGTGCCATTCGACTGCTTAACGCCGTCCGACTCCGCCTCAATAAACGGAATCAAATGCGCGACCGCTTTCTTCATGACGCGCGCCGATTTCACAACCTGCGGCAGGAACATCTTGCCCTCACCAAACAGATCGCCAACGATATTCATGCCGTCCATCAATGGACCTTCAATCACGTGCAACGGTCGCTCTGCAGCCAGCCGAGCCTCTTCTGTGTCGTCGATCACATGACTATCAATACCTTTGACCAACGCATGCGCAAGCCGCTCAGCGATCGGTGCATCACGCCACGCATCATTGACCGTTGTCGCGCTGCTACTACCGTCGCCACGGTACTTGTCAGCCAATGCCAGCAAATCATCGGTTGCCGTTGGTGTCGTGTTCAGCACCACCGCTTCGACGGCTGTGCGCAATTCACCCGGCAAGTCTTCATAAATGGCAAGTTGTCCGGCGTTGACGATACCCATGTCCATTCCAGCGCGAATCGAGTGATACAAGAACACCGAATGGATCGCCTCGCGCACCGGATTGTTGCCGCGGAATGAGAACGAGACGTTGGAGACGCCACCACTGACCATTGCATGCGGCAGCCGCGCCTTGATCTGGCGTGTGGCCTCGATAAACGCGATGCCGTAGTCGTTGTGCTCTTCGATGCCGGTCGCAACCGCAAAAATATTGGGATCGAAAATAATATCCTCAGGCGGGAAACCGACCACTTCGGTCAGCACCTGGTAAGCGCGCGCACAAATGTCTACCTTGCGCTCGATGGTGTCCGCCTGCCCCTCTTCGTCGAAGGCCATCACGATCACCGCTGCACCGTACGCGCGTACCTGTTGTGCTTGCTCGATAAACGCTGCCTCGCCTTCTTTCAAACTAATGGAATTAACGACAGCCTTACCCTGCACGCATTTCAGTCCGGCCTCGATCACGCTCCACTTCGACGAGTCGATCATGATCGGTACGCGCGCGATATCCGGCTCCGCCGCAATTAACTGCAGGAACGTTTGCATCGCGTGCTCAGCATCGAGCATGCCTTCATCCATGTTGACGTCGATAATCTGGGCACCGTTGTCGACCTGTTGGCGTGCCACTTCAACAGCGCCCGCGTAGTCATCAGCCTCAATGAGCTTTCTGAAACGCGCTGAACCGGTCACGTTTGTGCGTTCGCCGACATTCACAAACAAACTGTCTGCTGAAATGTTGAGCGGCTCGAGCCCCGACAGTCGACACTGTGTCGCAATCTCTGGAATCTCTCGCAACGCAAAGGGTTCGCAAGCCGCTCTGATTGCCTGGATGTGCTCGGGCGTTGTTCCGCAACATCCACCGACCATGTTTAAAAAACCCTGCTCGGCGAATTCGCCGACAACCGCCGCCATCATTTCGGGCGTCTCGTCATACTCACCGAACTCATTTGGCAAACCGGCGTTTGGATGCGCACTGACACCTGTATCTGCGATGCGCGCCAGTTCTTCCACATATGGACGCATATCACTCGCACCCAGCGCACAGTTCAAGCCGAACATGAATGGCTCGGCATGGCGCAGCGAGTTCCAGAAACTCTCGGTGGTTTGACCCGACAAGGTGCGACCGGATGCGTCGGTGATTGTGCCGGATATCATGACTGGAATTCGCTCGCCCAGTTCTGCTCCGAGTCGCTCAATCGCATACACAGCGGCTTTGGCGTTCAGTGTATCGAACACGGTTTCGATCAACAGAAAGTCCGCGCCACCGCGCAGCAGCGCCGCCGCAGATGCCTGGTAGGTTTCGACCAACTGATCGAAACTGATGTTTCGAAACCCCGGATCATTGACGTCGGGCGACAGCGACGCCGTACGGTTGGTCGGTCCGAGTACCCCAGCCACGAACTTTTGCTCACCATGTTCGGCCTGCCATTGGTCGGCCACACTGCGCGCTAATTGCGCGGCGGATTCATTAAGCTCAACGACCAACGCCTGCATGCCGTAGTCCGCTTGCGACGGTTCATTGCTGTTGAACGTATTCGTCTCTAATACGTCTGCACCCGCGGCGAGGAACTTCTCGTGAATTTCGCGGATCACTTCCGAACGCGTCAAAGTTAGCAAGTCGTTGTTGCCTTTGACGTCGCTCGCCCAGTCCTTGAACCGAAGGCCGCGATAATCGGCCTCCGACAGACCATAGCCCTGAATCATCGTACCCATTGCACCATCGAGATAAACGATGCGCTCCGCCAGCAACGCCTGCAGCGCTGCAAATCGGATTTGTCGGGTGCTCATGCTGCGGCTCTGGAATGGCGCACACCGAGCGTGTGGCAGATGGCGTAGGTCAGCTGCGCCCGATTGAGCGTGTAGAAATGGAAGTCCTCGACTCCCTCGGTGCGCAACGTATTGACGAGATCGATCGCGACGCTGGCCGCCACCAGATTGCGAGTCTCTGCGTCGTCGTCGAGACCATCAAACCGATCGTGTAGCCACGCCGGCACATCGGTACCGCACATACCGGCAAATTTCAGCATCTGAGAGAATCGCGTGATCGGTAGTATGCCGGGCACGATCGGGACTTCGATACCCGCACTCACACAGGCATCCCGAAAACGCAGATAGTGACTCGCGTCAAAAAAGAACTGGGTGATCGCTCTGTTTGCGCCAGCATCAACCTTGCGCTTCAGATTATCGAGATCAGCTTGCGCAGATCGCGCTTCCGGATGGACCTCCGGATAGGCGGCCACCGAGATATCAAAGTCGCCGATCCGTCTCAGACCAGCCACGAGGTCCGCCGCGAACGCATAGCCGTCTTTTCTGGGTTGGTAATTCGGCTCGTCCTTAGGCGCATCGCCGCGCAGCGCGACGATGTGTCGAACACCGTCATCAAGATACTCTTGGGCAATCGCATCAATCTCAGCGCGACTTGCGCCGATACAGGTGAGATGTGGCGCCGGCGTCAACGGTGTTTCAGTCAACACACGTTTGACAAGCCCGTGTGTGCGTTCTCGCGTAGAGCCATCGGCGCCGTACGTGACTGAAACGAATCTCGGGGCCAGTGGTGCGAGGCGTTGCAAGGACGTCCATAACGTCTCAGCCATCTTCTCGCTACCGGGCGGAAAAAACTCGAACGAGACCGAAATTGGTTGTTCGCTGTTACGTGTAAGGGCTCGGTTCGCTGTCATGCGCTTTTCCTGGTGTTGGTAGTCGCGCGTTCAGCGCTCGCGACGAGATATTTCTGGGTGCCATCGAAGGTCTGGCGTATGACGCCGCATCGCAGGCCGACGGCGGCACATTGCGCCGCAATCTGTTCCGCCGTCGCAGCAGCATCCGCTTGTTCGACATGTTCGATGACGATGACGCGGCCATGCTCACGTAACACGCGGGCGGCCTCGATAAGCACGGCGCCAGGCGCATCAGCTGTGGCCAGTACTTCGTCCAAAACAATCGTGTCGAAACTATCGTCTGGGTAGGCGAGCTGATACATGTCGCCTTCGCGCACCGTGCAGTTGGGCAGCGAGCGTCGTGCAAAAGACTGCCGTGCGCTGCGTCGCGCGCTGGCGTCGATATCGATGCCGACAGCGAACGTGGCGCGCGCTGCCAACAATCGGAGCACCGCCCCGCTGCCAACACCAATGTCCAAAAGCTCGCCAACCGGATGTGAGACAAACTGATCGAGCAGCAGCCGATTGAATCGGCGCAAATCATTGGACAAGGGCTCCTGTGCGGAGCCTCCGAGAGAATGTCTAATCCGCGCGCGGTCTGCTGCCAGCACAGGTTCATCCACGTCCGTCATAGCAATAAGGTGGTCTACGGTATGCCGCTGTTGCGGGTCGCTCGGCAGGCGGAAATAGACAAAGTGCCCATCGCGAAATCGCTCAAGCAAGCCGGCATCGCACAGAATCTTCAAATGGCGCGACACCCTGGGCTGCGATTGTTGCAGGATATCGGTCAGGTCACTGACTGCGTACTCGCCATGCG
>JBCAZB010000080.1:0-9033 GCA_038533315.1 Pseudomonadota bacterium
TGATCAAACCGTCGCCGCTGGATATTCAGGATCTATACCTGAACTCGCTGCGCGTGCTCGGTATCGATCCGTTGGTTCACGACATCCGGTTTGATCACGACCTGATACTGATAATAGTGCTGCAGTCGGAACGGGTTATCGCCGTAGCGACCGTCCGTCGGCCGGCGACAGGGCTGCACGTAAGCTGCGCTCCATGGCTCTGGCCCGATCGCGCGCAGGAAAGTGGCCGGATGAAAGGTGCCCGCGCCCACTGGCATATCCAGCGGTTGCTGAATGACGCAACCGGCGTCAGCCCAGAATTGCTGCAGGATCAGAATCAGTTCCTGAAAAGTGGCGGGGCGCGTGTCCGCGACCGGCATCGCCTTGGCGTGTGTACTCATGAATTCGAAACGACCCTGGGGGCCAGAAGGTGGCAAACGCGCGATTATAGCGGGTTGCGGCGTGCTTGCCGATCCGCTTCCCCACGGCAAATTTGCCACTGTAGATAACACCTTGCACCAAAATAGCGCAAAGCGAACTGAATCTGAGCCAGATTTGTGCAAAAGCCTGAAGCGGCTAAACGATTACTGATTATTTTTCAATAACTTAAAATATCGCGTTGACTGGCACATATCATGCACTGTTGTGGGGAAATCAAAGAGCATGCATGGTTGGCGCAGCGCAGGCTGCACACCGACTGTGGCGCCTGCGACCACGAATTTTTGCAAAAGCATCCAAACTGGAGGAAAGGAATGAGTAGCGCTGATGTACTGAAACTATTAAAGGAAAGCGACGCCAAGTTTGTCGACTTCCGCTTTACCGATACGAAAGGTAAGGAACAACACGTCACGGTGCCCGCTCACACCATCGACGACGATCTGTTTGAAGAGGGCAAGATGTTCGACGGCTCGTCGATTGCCGGTTGGAAAGGTATCAATGAGTCCGACATGATCCTGATGCCCGACACGGACACCGCGGTCGTTGATGTGTTCGCCGAAGAAACCACGGTGAATCTGCGCTGTGATGTGATCGAGCCGGCGACAATGCAAGGCTACGGTCGCGACCCGCGCTCTTTGGCGAAGCGCGCCGAAGACTATCTGAAATCATCCGGCATCGCTGATGAGGCGTACTTTGGGCCGGAGAATGAGTTCTTCGTATTTGATGACGTGCGCTATGGCGACAGCATCAACGAAGCGTTCTACAAGATTAATTCCGTCGAAGGTTGCTGGAACTCTGGCGCCGAAATGGAAGGTGGCAACTACGGTCACCGCCCGGGCATGAAAGGTGGCTACTTCCCGGTACCGCCGGTCGATTCGTTGCATGACCTGCGTGGCGCGATGTGTCTCGCGCTCGAGGAAATGGGCATCGAAACCGAAGTGCATCACCACGAGGTGGCGACTGCCGGACAGTGCGAGATCGGCGCTAAATTCAACACGTTGACGAAAAAAGCCGACGAAGTTCAGATCCTGAAGTATGTCGTGCACAACGTCGCGCATAGCTACGGCAAGACCGCGACCTTCATGCCGAAGCCGCTCGTCGGCGACAACGGCAACGGCATGCATGTTCACCAATCACTATCAAAAGATGGCAAAAACCTGTTCACGGGTGACGGCTACGGTGGTTTGTCCGAGACAGCGTTGTACTACATCGGCGGTATCATTAAACACGCCAAGGCGATCAACGCGTTCGCAAACCCCGCCACCAACAGCTACAAGCGTTTGGTACCGGGCTTCGAAGCACCGACCATCCTCGCGTACTCCGCGCGTAACCGCTCGGCGTCGATCCGGATTCCGTTTATCTCGAACCCGAAAGGTCGCCGTATCGAAGTTCGCTTCGGTGACTCGATGGCGAACCCGTACTTCTGTTTCACCGCGATGTTGATGGCGGGTCTGGACGGCATCAAGAACAAGATCCACCCTGGCGATCCGGCTGATAAAGATCTCTATGATCTGCCGCCGGAAGAGGAAGCCAAGCTCGATCATGTCGCCTTCTCCCTCGAAGAGGCACTGAACGCGCTGAAAGCCGACCACGAGTTCCTGCTCGCTGGTGACGTGTTCTCGAAGGATCTGATCGAAGGCTATCTGGACCTGAAGATGGAAGAAGTCACGCGCCTGCGCATGACCACCCATCCGATCGAGTTCGACATGTACTACAGCCTGTAAAAATCGGTATTGGCCAGCACTTGTGTGACACAGGTGCTGGCCGTGCCCAGGCGGCCGCGCTATGCTAAGACCATGCGATTACTATCGATTTTGCTCATTGGGCTCCTGCTTTCGGCCGCTGCAGACGCGCAGCAGGTCTATCGCTGGGTCGACAGTGACGGCGTGGTCCATTATTCGGACCAGCCGCCGCCCGACGATGCAACCGATGCCACCGAAGTCGATGTACCGCGCGCCACGGTCTACCGCGGCCCATCCGTACAGCGTCGAACACCGGCCACATCACGCAACGCTGCGCCGGCAACGCCGCCAACCACAGATGTGCTTACTCTCGACCAACGCAATCAGGTCATCTACGAGCAAGTCATTATCAGCCGTCCTACCGAGCAGCAGGTCATATGGAACATAGCGACGCGCTTACCGGTGGACGTCCGAGTGATTCCGGCACTGGCGGAGGGTCATCAGATACGCTTCAAACTGGATGGTCAGCCGATCGGCGAGCCCCAGGAGCTGACAACAGCAGTGCTGTCGCCGGTGTATCGCGGGGAACATCGGCTGGAGGTCGAGGTGATCAACGCGTCGGGCACCGTGCTGTTCCGCAGTCCGGAGCGACTGTTCTACGTGCAACAGGCGTCGATCCGCAACTAGCCGCGGCAGCTGCGCAGGGCGACCCTGTGATTGAACAACTGACAACCGGCGTGGTGTTACTCGACACCAACCGCGCCGTCGTGACGATGAATGCCGCCGCCGAGCAAATCTTTGGCGTCGCACGCGCACACATTCGCGGCAAATCGCTGCAACGTTTTTTTCAACAGCCCCAGGATTTCCACGAACTGCTCATTCGTTGTCAGCAACAGGATGATCGCTTCGCTGAAGAACTGGAGCTGACGCAGACCAACGGTCTGGGCACCAACCTGCTGCTCGACTGTCGTGTTGCTCGCCAGCCGGACGGTGATGGCCTGTTGCTGGAAGTGACCGATGTTACGTCGCGACGGCGCATCAACAAACACCAACGCCTGCGCACGCAGCGCGAAATCGCCCGCAAGATCACGCGCCAGATGGCGCACGAGATCAAGAACCCGCTGGGTGGTCTACGCGGTGCTGCACAATTGTTGCAGCGCCAGCTCGCCGACAGCGACCAGAAAGCCTACACCGACGTCATTATTCGCGAGGCCGATCGCCTCGCGTCGCTGGTGGACGAACTGCTCGGCCCCGGCGGCACATCCAAGAAGATGCTCGTCAATATTCACGATGTGTTGGAGCATGTGCTGCAGATCACGATGCCGGATACGGACGCGTTGCTGGAATGGCGGCGTGACTACGACCCGAGTTTGCCGTCGATCAATGTTGATCGCGATCAGATCGTCCAGGCGGTGCTGAACATCGTACGCAATGCGATCGCTGCGATTAAATCGCACGCCGATGGCTACGGCACGATCACGATTCGTACGCGTGCGTTGATCAACGACAACATTGGCGGCAAACCGATCCGGCTGATCGCCAGCATCGAGATCATCGATACCGGACCGGGCATCGACCCGGATCTGCAGGAGTCTCTTTTTTACCCACTTGTAACGAGCAAGGCGGATGGCACCGGTATCGGTCTGTCCATCTCGCAGGAGCTAATCAACCGACATGACGGTCTTATCGAATTCGCGAGCGAACCAGGTTACACCAACTTCCAGATACGGCTCCCGGTCGATTATGAGTGATCACGCCGGGCAGGTTTGGGTCGTCGATGACGACGAGTCGGTGCGTTGGGTCGTCGACCAGGCGTTGCGCCAGGCGTCGGTCAAGTCGCGTTCGTTTGAAGACGCCGCGAGTTTTCTATCGGCGCTGGCGACCGGCACGCCCGATGTTGTGATCACCGATATCCGCATGCCCGGTATGGACGGCTTTGCGCTGTTGTCTCGTCTGCAAGAATCGCATCCCGATCTGCCGGTGATCGTCGTGACGGCGCATTCCGATTTGGATAGCGCGGTGTCCGCGTATCAAGGTGGTGCGTTCGAGTATTTACCGAAGCCGTTCGATATCGATGAGCTGATCGCGTTGGTGCGGCGTGCACGCGGCACCGGGCAGCCGACACAAGCGCCCGCCGACGATACGCCGATGCCGGAGTTGATCGGCCAGGCGCCGGCGATGCAGCAGGTGTTCCGTTCGATTGGTCGTCTCGCCCGTTCCAGCATGACGGTGTTGATCACCGGCGAGTCTGGCACGGGTAAAGAGCTGGTCGCGCGTGCATTGCATCGCAACAGCCCGCGGGCGGCGCAACCGTTTATCGCACTCAATACCTCCGCGATTCCGTCCGAGTTGCTCGAATCAGAATTGTTCGGTCACGAGCGCGGTGCGTTTACTGGTGCGGATGCGCGCCGCATCGGACGCTTCGAACAGGCCGACGGCGGCACGTTGTTTCTCGACGAGATCGGTGACATGCCCGCATCGCTGCAGACGCGTTTGCTGCGGGTATTGGCCGAAGGCGAGTTCTATCGCGTCGGTGGTCAAACACCGATTCAAGTGAATGTGCGGGTTATTGCCGCCACGCATCGCGACTTGTCGGCCGCTGTGGAGGCCGGCGAGTTCCGTGAGGACTTGTTCCATCGTCTGAACGTCATGGGTGTCGAGACGCCGCCGCTGCGTGAGCGCCCTGACGATGTGCCGATTCTGGTGAGCCATTATCTGGCGCGTGCCGCCGATGAGCTCGAAGTCGAGGTGAAGCGCATCGACCAAGCCGCGCTGCAGCATCTGGTGAGCTTCGGGTGGCCTGGCAATGTGCGTCAGTTGGTCAACCTGTGTCGCCGCCTCACTGTGACGGCGCCCGGCAGTTCGATCAGCGTCGACGATGTGTTGGCCGAGATTGGCACCAGCCAGCGACCGGAAGATTTTGCGAAACGCTGGGTGCGCGACCTCGAGCGCTGGGCCGATGATGTGCTGGCGCAGGGCGGCACGACGCCGTTGCTCAACGAGGCATTACCCGCGTTTGAGAAGACGCTGATTCTGGCCGCGCTGCGCAAGACGGCCGGGCAGCGCGGCGAGGCCGCACGACTGCTGGGCTGGGGCCGCAATACGCTGACCCGAAAAATCGCACAGCTCAGCATCGATCTGTAATAGTTGCGGTGTTCCGCCGGTCTCGTTTGGCAGCGTAATCATTTGCCTGTGCAAAAGCGCAGGACATTAGTAAAGGAACCCGTCATGCCAATCGCCAGACTCGCCACCCTGACCCTCGCCGCGCTACTCGCTGTGCCGAGCGCATTCGCTTCGCCCACAGCGGCCGACAGCGCCGAAACCGTGCAACCCGTGCCGCAAGGCGAGACCGCGCCGAGCTTTACTGCGCGCAATGCCGACGGCACCGCATTCGAGTTTTCGCCGGACGCGCTGGAGCGACGTCAGCTACTCATTTTCTATCGTGGCGGCTGGTGCCCGTACTGCAACCGTCACCTGCAGGCGCTACAGGATGTTGTGCCGGCACTGCGCGCGGAAGACATCGACGTCTTGTTCTTATCAGCCGACAAGCCCGAGCTGTTGTACAGCAGCCTGAAGGATTCCGAGATCGACTACACGCTGGTGTCGGATGCGGCGATGAACGCGGCGCGGGCGTTTGGTGTCGCGTTCCGGGTGGATGACGAGACCTACGAGAAGTACAAAGGCTACGGCATCGATTTGGAAGCCGCTTCCGGTTTTGATCACCACGAGCTGCCGGTGCCAGCCGTTTATCTGATCGATACCGATGGCACCATCGCGTTCATGCACGCCAACCCGGATTACACGACGCGCCTCGAAGGCGACGCAATCTTACAGGCCGCTGGCTTGTAGAAGACTCGCTTAGGTCTGGAGGCTGCCAATCAATGCCTGGATGTCGGGCAGTTGGTGGCGCTCCAGATAGTCGGCGATGCCGTCGTTGATCTTTCGACAAACCAGCGGGTCGTAAAACAGCGCTGTGCCGATGCCGACGGTAGTCGCGCCGGCGACCAGAAACTCGATGGCGTCGGTGACGGTGTGGATACCGCCCTGGCCGATGATCGGAATGTCGTGCTTCTTCGCGACATCGTAAACCTGGTGCACTTTCAATAGCGCGATCGGTTTGATGGCCGGGCCGGATAATCCGCCCTGGATGTTGCCGATCACGGGTTTGCGTTTTTCGACGTCGATCGCCATGCCCATGACGGTGTTGATCACCGCCAGCGCATCGCTACCCGCCTCGATGCAGCGGCGTGCGCTTTCGCGGATATCGGTCTGGTTGGGCGACAGTTTCGTGATGATCGGCTTGCTTGTGTTCTCGCGGCAGGCTGCGACAACGCGGGCTGACATATCCGGATCGTTACCGAACGCCACACCGCCTTCCTTGATGTTCGGGCACGAGATGTTGATCTCGATGGCATCGATCGGCGAGTCGTCAAAACGTTTGGTGGTCTCGGCGTAGTCCTCGACGGTCGAGCCACAGACGTTGGCGATGAAGCGGGTCTCTTCGAAGTCGAGCGTTGGCAAAATGTTGTCGACGACGACATCCACTCCCGGGTTTTGCAGGCCGATGGCGTTCAACATGCCCATCGGCGTTTCGTAGACACGGTGCGGCGCGTTGCCGAGCCGCGGCTCCAGCGTTGTGCCTTTTAGTGCGATGCCACCGACGTGCGTGTTCTCGAACCCGACCACACGCGTGTATTCCTCGCCGAAGCCGACACAACCTGACAGCAACACGATCGGCGAGGCCATCTCGAGGCCACAGAAGTCGACGGCGATACGTGGATCCGGTGTGTGTGGTGTAAGCTCTGCGGGCGACGCGACCATAGCGATTCCTGACTAACCAGCCTGCGCCCGGGGGCGACCCGCTGACATGTTTGACATTGTGTTGTATGAGCCAGAAATTCCACCGAATACGGGGAATGTCATGCGCCTGTGCGCCAACACCGGCTCGCGGCTACATCTTATCGAACCGCTGGGCTTTTCGCTGGACGAAAAACGCCTGCGCCGCGCCGGGCTCGACTATCGCGACATGGCCGATGTGAAAGTATGGCCGAATCTCGCCGCCTGCAAGGCCGAGCTTGCAACAAAACGTTGGTTCGCACTGTCGAGCAAAGTTCAGACGCCATACAGCAACACCCGCTTCGCGCCCGGCGATGCGCTGCTGTTCGGGCCGGAAACGCGCGGCCTGCCGCGGGATGTGCTCGATGACTTCAACGACGAGCGATTGCTCACGATCCCCATGAAGGAAGGCAGCCGCAGCCTGAATTTGTCGAACAGCGTTTCGGTCGTGGTTTACGAGGCTTGGCGGCAGTGTGATTTCGCAGATGCTCGGGATGCGAAGCTGAGGTTGGATTAGCAAACTCTCGACGAGATTTTTGGCTCATTTTTTACTCTTACAGCCGTAATTCAACTGAACGCGCTGCTGAACACCATTAACGCGTTTGGCATTTCAGCAAAATGCTGCGTATTTTCAATCGCCTAGAATTCGACTAACCCCGTTGCTATGCTGGTTACATCGAACGGGCTTCAGCAGCACGCGCAGCAATTCACGCACGTGCCCGACCGATCAACTAGCCAGGTTGTTCAATGGAATGAGGAGGTTATCTGCTAATGCGAAGACTCGACCCACCGGAATTCTACAGAACATGCATACAAAGCGCGTTCAGTAGAAGTAGCAGTTAGATAGCATGGACTCGCCACTAAACGAAGTCTCCTACCAAAAGTGGTACGTCACCTACAGTGCTTTCTCTGATCGCACGCTTACGGTTCAACTTGGACGCATCAGTACCAGTGCATCGAAAAATCCTCTTGCGTACACCTTGATTTTTCGCGATGTGATTTACTTTGAAACATTTCAGGAGTTCTATTGGCCAGAGAGCTTTTTCGAATGTCGCAGCGACGGGGTTCTAGGTCACCATGATTCGTCAGAGCTATTGGAAAGACGAGCTACCATCGAATTGGAAAAAACGCCTCGAGCCTACCGGCATTTTTCGTTGCTGACATCCGATGCATGTTTTAGTGTCTTAACTAGCTATGATCCAACAATTGTCAGGAACGATGATGCTATCTAACCAGTCACTGCAGCTGACGCTGATGGACACAGCTCGTGTGTTGCTGTCGCAAGTCACTCGCTGCGTCAAATGCGCAGCTGAGCTTAGGCGTTAGGTCGCGCGAGTTAACGACATGGCGTTGACGCTCAACGATCTAACTGTAGATTTCTCTCATTTGAACGGGGAGACTCTTTTCGATGATTGGCGGTGGCTTGTACCGAAGTCGCTTCAACCGATTCTGATCTGTGCATCTGGCGATGCTTTCATCCAGTGCATTGAAACAGGAGCCGTGTATTGCTTGGATGTCGGAGAAGGCAATCTGGTGAAGGTGTCTGAGGACATAGACTCGTTTAGAGAGAGTCTGGGAAAGATAGAATTCGTCTCGAACTACTTTGCACCCCAAATGGTCGGAGATCTCATTGCTCAAGGCAACGTGCTACAGCACAGTCAGATATATAGTCTGAGAAAGCCTTTGGTACTTGGCGGTGAATACACGTTAGAGAATATCGAAGTCACTGATATCGAGGTTCATTTCGCTTTAACAGGACAAATTCACGCGAAGGTGCGTGATTTACCGGAAGGAACAACAATTGAAAGTGTTTCAATTAGCTGACTCCAGTTGCAATTGGCTGCGACCTAACAAGCTGCTGCAGCTGACGCTGATGGACGCATCTCGTGTCTTGCTGTCGCAAGTCACTCGCTGCGTCAAATGCGCAGCTGAGCTTAGGCGTTAGATGCCATGGAAGCCGTGACGATTTGGGACAGAAAAACTATCCCGTCTGGTGGCAGCGTGCTTGCGTTCGATTTGGCCGATCTGCTTGCTTTGCTAGGAGAGGATCTATCGAGCTCGAAGTGGCATATCCTGGAGGTAGGTGAAGTTGTTGGGG
>JBCAZB010000081.1:0-9000 GCA_038533315.1 Pseudomonadota bacterium
AGTATTGTTGTTTCCACAGGTCTTGCTAGCATTACGAGTTTAGTTGCTCCGAAACTCCACTATGGCCACATTGTCACTCGGAAAAGATCGCATTCGCTTCCTGCTGCTGGAGGGCGTTCACTCCTCAGCACTCGATGCATTGCAGGGTGCGGGATACACCAACGTTGAGTACCACAGGAAGGCACTACCGCAGTCGGAGCTAGCTGAGTCTTTAGCTAAGGCTCATTTTGTTGGGATCCGTTCGCGCACGCTGCTAACGGCTGACGTGATCGCCGCCGCACCGAAACTGATTGGCGTCGGTTGTTTTTGCATCGGTACCAATCAGGTTGATCTGGACGATGCGGAGGCGCGTGGTATACCGGTGTTTAATGCACCGTTCTCGAATACTCGTAGTGTTGCCGAGCTAGTGCTCGCAGAGATCATCATGCTGATGCGCGGTATACCTGCCAAGAACGCCGCGGCGCATCGCGGAGAGTGGCTGAAAACCGCCGATTCGTCCTATGAAGTGCGCGGCAAACGGTTAGGTATCATTGGCTATGGTCATATCGGTACGCAACTCAGCGTACTGGCAGAAGCGCTCGGCATGCACGTTCAATTTTATGACATCGAGCACAAGTTACCGCTCGGCAATGCTGAGGCCAGCGATGATCTGCAAGCGTTGCTCGCGGCTAGCGACGCCGTGTCGCTACATGTGCCGTCTACGCCGTTAACCCAGCAGATGATCGGGGGCCAGGAACTCGAACAAATGCAATCGGGTGCCGTATTGGTGAACGCCTCGCGTGGAGATGTGGTCGACATCGATGCACTGGATGCTGCGTTGGCATCCGGACATATCGGTGGCGCGGCCCTCGATGTTTTTCCCATGGAGCCTAAAGCCAACACCGAGCGTTTCGAGTCACCGCTCTGTCGTCACGACAATGTCATCCTGACTCCGCATATCGGTGGCAGTACGCAGGAAGCACAGCAGAATATCGCGGTTGAGGTCGCCAACAAGCTGATTCGATACAGCGATAACGGTACCACCGCGTCTGCCGTCAATTTTCCGCAGGCGTCACTGCCTGACAACCTTGAGCACACGCGCATCCTGCATATTCATCGGAACGAGCCGGGCGTTTTGCAACGCATCAACCAGGTCTTTTCGACACGTAAGATCAATATTGCTTCACAGTATTTGCAGACCTCACCAACGATCGGTTACGTCGTAATGGACGTCGCCGTGGACCAACCGGATGAATTGATGAGCGAGCTCAAGTCCGTGGAGGGCACGGTTCGCGCACGCGTGTTGCACGGATCGACATCGTGACAGCGCAGACGGTTACCTTGGAAAAAATTCGCGAGGTCGTGGGCGCCGCCGGGGTTGTTGATGACCCGGTCGCGCAAAGCGCCTATTTGATCGATGAGCGGCGATTGTACGAAGGACAAGCGGGACTCATTGTCCGCCCAGGGTCAGTCGGCGAAGTGGCCAGAATACTCGCCATTTGCCACGATGCGAAGATAGGCGTTGTCCCGCAAGGTGGTAATACCGGTTATTGTGGCGGTGCGACGCCCACATCTGATACACAAATTCTGGTCTCATTGTCGCGATTGAATCGTGTACGAGAAATCGATCCAGTGGGACATACGATGACCTTGGATGCCGGTGTTGTGCTTGCCAACGTGCAGGCTGCTGCCGAACAAGCGGGCTTGCTGTTCCCTCTCAGTATGGGCTCGGAAGGTTCCTGCCAAATCGGCGGTAACCTGTCGACGAACGCCGGTGGTCTGGCCGTCTTGCGCTATGGCACCGCGAGGGAGCTGGTACTGGGTCTGGAAGTTGTCTTGCCGGACGGTCAGGTCATTAACGGTCTGACGGGGCTGCGTAAGGACAATACGGGCATCGACCTGAAAGCGATGTTCATGGGTGCGGAGGGCACTCTCGGCATAATTACAGGTGCCGTCGTTAAGCTGTTTCCTGCCGCACGCAGCACAGAGACTGCATGGCTTGCAGTGCAAAGCCCCGAGGCCGCGTGTGAATTGCTGGGATTGGCGCGTCAGATTAGCGGCGATAGCGTTTCCTCTTTCGAGTATGTCAGTCGTGCATCACTGGATCTTGTTGTTGCGCATGTAGACGGTGCGAAATCGCCACTGACAACAGACTCGCAGCACTTTGTGTTGATGGAACTAACCTCAGCGGCGAGCGACGATAGTTTGCGGGCTCGTACCGAAGCGTTAATGGAATCCGGATTCGAGCGAGAGCTCATCATCGATGGCGTTCTGGCGGAGTCCGGCCCACAGCGAAGCGCATTGTGGCGTTTGCGCGAGTCGATTCCAGAAGCAGAAAAACTCTATGGTGGTGCGGTCAAGCACGACGTCTCCGTGCGTATCTCACGCATCCCGGAATACATGCAGACCGCGACGACCGCGTTCGATGACCTGGGTGCACCCTACCATTCTGTCTATGGGCACATTGGCGATGGCAATCTGCACTACAACTTGTTGCCGCCAGCTGAGACGTCGGACCCGACGGAGTGGCAACGAACCTGGAGCAAGTTGTTGTCCGCCAGAGTGCACGGTCTGGCTGCCGAGCTTGCTGGCAGTTTCAGTGCCGAACATGGGATTGGTCAGCTGAAACGAGATGACCTCGCTGAGTTCAAGGATCCGGTCGCATTGACAGCCATGCGTGCGATCAAGCAGGCACTTGATCCGCATGGCATTATGAATCCCGGCAAAGTGCTTTAGCCCAGCGCCCAGACCTTGATTGTCGGGTCGCGACCGCCATATCTTAATCATGGCAAAGCGTGTTTCCCGGTTGTTCCCCTGATGTCCAAAAAAGCGACGGTTACTGCGTTGCGTAATGCAGTAACCGAAAGCAACGCACTACACGCGTCTTATGTCGGTCGGCCTGATGTAGCCGCTGCCTACGAACGATTTATCGATGTGCAGATGGCTTATTTTTTGCCCCGTTACGATGACTTGCGCGATCGTCCGGGGTATTCGGCGGCCATCGATTTCGTGGTCAGCGATTTGACCGGCACGCGAATTGCCGGTCGTGATCGAGAGCTCGAGAAAGTGGTGCCGTTGATGACGCGCGTACTGCCGGGCAAAGCACTTTCAGCGCTCGCCACCGCGATGACACTGAATGCCCGGATTCTTGAAATTAATCTCGGTATCGCGGGCACACTGCGATCGGCGATTGAAATGGCGATGCCATCAGCGAGCGCGACTATTGCGAGGCCAGCCGCCAGCATGCGTCGATGACCGATTTTGATGAGTTGATCACGATGACTCGACAAGCGGGTGAGGGCTTAGCCAGAATCGTGAAGCTGCCTATGATCGGATCATTGCTGAAGACCATGCGTCTACCGGCCAAGATGGCAGGTGTGCTGGATCTGCACGAGTTCCTCGAGCGCGGTCTGGCCACTTTTCTCGCGCTGGACGATGTACCACACTTTCTCGATACCATGGAGCAGCGCATGCAAGCCGTGTTTTCACACGTGTTTGAGGCGCCATTAGAAACGCTTGGCGAGCGGCCAATCGGGTCGGATTAAGCTGATTCTGCGAGCCGCGTGCCGTCGTCCGCGACGAGCGAAGCCAGCACTCGACGAGTGCCCTTAAATGGTCGCCGGCCATGCATCACGAGATAGTTATCGATTAACGCGATATCGCCGTCCTGCCATGGCAGATTGAAGGACAGCTCGTCAGCGATGGCGATTGCGGCGTTCATGGCCTGCGACGGCATTGCGGAGCCGTCGCCAAAGCTGATGGACTTTTCTGCATCCGACCAGCCCCGGAAAGCGGCGATAAGCTGGTTAAAAAATACCCGTCGGCCATCCTTAAGCTTGCGGATCGCTGGCAGAGTAGGCGTCGTCGCGCGCAAACTGCCATCTTCTAACCAGGTATAGCTGTAGCCGAGCTTGTCGAGTCGAGCTTCGGCGTCTGCCCGTGTCTTGGCGTCCATCGTCGAGCGCCAGCTTCGACCTTGCCCGGATAACGGGTTGTCCTCGTCGGGCATCGTGTTGGTGTAGCGCACGCCGAGTCGTTCGCAGGTGGCAACAAACTCGGGCTCGCAGTCTGTTAGTCGTTCCAAGAGCACATCCGATCGGCACAGTGGCGTTTCGCCGTCTTGCTCTGCGGCTTTCTCGCAACAGAAAAACAACCGCGACGGGAACAGCGGCGTTTGTGCCATTTCATGATGCAGGTAGATAGAGACATCAGGCGGCGCCTCATTGGCGGTAAACACGAGTGGCGTCCGGTTAACGCGCACAGCGTTGGAAAGCGATTCCTTGTAGGTAAAGCTGTCCATACCAAACGCCCGGATAGCTGCATCAAAATCGTTGGCGTCCGAAATTGGAAATCCACGGAACAAAATGGTGCCGTGTTTGGATAGTGCATCGATCAGATCGTCACGATTCGCGCTAACCCAGTCGGTGAAGTCGGTAAGCGTTGCTGCCGGCGTGTCGGATGCGATGATCTTCGGAAACACCTCGTCGAACTGTTGCTGCGTATCGAGCGTAGCCGTGATGACTTTCAAAGCGGTCATAGCAGACTCCCTAGTCGTAAATTGCGTGGAAACGGTTGAATGCTTTCTCGCAAAAGTTGGCAGGGTCATTGAAGCGACGATTCTGGTTTAAGGCCGAGATCGCGAGCATGTCGTCGTCGCTCAACTCGAAGTCAAATAGTGTGATGTTCTCTATGAGGCGTTCGCGTCGTGTCGTTTTCGGAATGATCGCGGTGCCACGTTGAATGCCCCATCGCAGCACGACCTGTGCCGGCGTACGCTGCAGACGTTCAGCAGCGGCAACCACCGGTGCAGCAGTCAGCACGGTATCATCCGCCGTCGCCATATCGAGCGAGACATAAGACAGGGCGCCCAGCGGCGAAAAAGCAGTCACGGCGATATCGTAGTCGCTCGCTGTGCGGAGCAGATTGTCCTGTGTCAGGAACGGGTGTGATTCGACTTGCAGCATAGTGGGCTTGATGCGCGCATAGGCCATCAGATCATGGATTAACGCGCTGTTGTAATTGCAGACACCGATTTTTCGCACGAGGCCTGCGTCGACCAGCGACTCCATCGCCTCCCAGGTTTCGTGTAACGGTACGTTGTCGAGCTGCATGCTCGGGTTCGCGGCATCCGGATCGCGAAACCATTCGGCCGGATAGCGCTCTTCGAATGGCACAAATTGCAGCGCGATCGGAAAGTGGATCAGGTAGAGATCCAGATAGTCGAGCCCAAGATCCGACAGCGTGCGCTCGCAGGCGGCGCGAACGTGCTCTTTGCGGTGGTAGGTGTTCCACAGTTTGGACGTGACCCAAAGGTCATCACGCGAGACGACGCCTTGCTGGATAGCGTGCCGAATGCCTTCGCCAGCTTCGCGCTCGTTACCGTAGTCGGCTGCGCTGTCGATATGCCGATAGCCCACGTCGAGCGCCGTCGAGATAGCAGTCGCCGTGTCTGGCTTGTCGATTTTCCAGATCCCGAGGCCGACCGATGGCATCTGGGACTGACCTACTTTGATCGTTGTCATGTGCTGTCGCTCCGTCACGCGCTGAAGCGTGCCATATCGTTGTCACGAAGGAACTGTTTGATGTCGATCGCCTTGCCACTGGCAGCAGAGGCCTGCGCGGCGCTGGCGACGATCACAGACCAGAGTCCTTCACGTGGTGTTGCTGCTGTATTGGGGTTGCCACGAAGTCGGTCGACGAAAGCCTGGTGCTCGAACCAGGTGGCGCCATGATGACCGCTGGTCTCAACCGTATCCGTGTAACTGAGGTCCGTGCGTCGCGTGGCACCGTGCTCGCCTAGCTCGACCGTTATCGCCGAGCGAGCCGTCGTATCGCGTTGAAAATCGAACGACTCGCTGGCGACGATTCTGCCAAGGTCGCCACACAGTGTCAGATCTTCTTCAAAGTTCGGGCAGAACATGCACAGCGAGAAGGTGGCTTGTACGCCGTTCGCGTAGTCGATAACGACACTTGCCAGATCATCGATGTCCGAGCCATCGCCCGCGTAATCGAAGTCTTTGTAGTTCACCGCCTGCTGCGCACTGGCATACACCCGCACCGGCGCCGCGTCAGCGAACAGATTGATGAGATCGAAGTAGTGGCAGCACTTCTCGACCAGCGTGCCGCCGCTGAAGCGTGCGAATTTGTTCCACTGCTCGACCTTGTCGAGAAACGGTGGGCGGAACTCACGCATCGAAATACTGCGAATCGTGCCGATGGATTCACGCTGCAGTGCTTCGTGTCGGGCTTCGACATAGGGCGCCTTGTAGCGATACTGTAGGCCCACCTGGATGAAGCTCTCATAGTTTTCCGCGAGGTCATAAATCTCGACCGCATCCTCGAGCGTCGTCGCCATCGGCTTTTCTAGAAAGATCGCTTTACCGCTTTTGATCGCTGTGCGTAGCACATCGATGTGGGAGTAGTTCGGGGTGCAGATGAACAACGCGTCGACTGCCGGGTCCATGCAGGCATCTTCCAGAGTTTCATAAAGCTGGAGCGTGTCATCGCTGTAGTGCCGAAATTCTTCCTGGGCGATTGTCATGCTGTGGCGTTGGGTATCGAAAATGCCATGGATCGAGATGCTGCCAATTAGGCTGGCCACACGCATGTGTTCGAGCCCGATGGTGCCGGTTCCGATCACATTGGCGCGATACGCAGGTTGCTCTGTGCGGTACAGGTAGCGGTCTTTGTCTGTAATGTGACGTTGCCCGCTGGCTGCTTCAAAAAAGCGCAGTCTTGGTTTTGTTGGTTCTGACATGCTGACCCCCCTGCAGCAAATAGCTGCACTGGTTCATAGTACGCCCGGCGATCAGGAAATACAAACGTTTGTATTTTGCGATTCACGTGTCTGCTAAGCTAGTGTTTTGTGCTTTCGGAGCAGGACTTTTGGCGATACGCGAGTCATCCAGAAAACGGGTCACGATCAAAGACATCGCGCGCGCGGCTGGTGTGGATCCATCGACCGTAACCCGGGCGCTGCAAGGTAGTGAGCGTGTCCGATCGTCGACCCGCGAGCGTGTGAAAACCATCGCCGAGGAAATGGGTTATGTGCCGAATATGGCGGCGCGCACATTGGTCAAGCGCAGTAGCGGCTTAATAGGCCTCGTGATTCCGGATATGACCAATCCGTTTTTCGCGGCATTGGCGCGCGGCATGGAAAACGAGGCGGCAAAGCACGACCTCAGGATCGTCATCAACGATACGCTCGGTGAGGAGGCTGCCGAGCGTGAAGCCATTCGTTTGTTTCTCGAATTGGAAGTCGACGGCTTGCTGGTGCCGATGGCTCGTTGCCCGCAGGACTATTACGAAGAATTGCAGACGCCGGTGCCGGTGGTGCATATCAATCGGCCGGAAGCGCGCCACCATGTCAGTTGCGACCGCAGTCTTGGTAGTCTCGCGATCATGCAGCATTTGATCGATCTCGGGCACCGTCGTATCGGCTTCGTACGCGGTCCGTCGCAACCCGGTATAGAGCCCAAGATGCAGGCCTACCGACAGATGCTCGATCAACACGGCATCGACTATGAGCCCGATTGGATTTTTCGTTTCGATGGTACGGCGGAGAGTAGTGCGCATACAGCAGATCGGCTTTTGGCGTTGTCACCGATGCCGACGGCGGTGTTTGCGTGGAACGATGTCAGTGCGATCGGGTTGATTCACGCGTTGCGAGAGCGGGGCCAGCGTGTTCCTGACGATATCTCCGTTGCGGGTCATGACAACATCCAGTTGTCTGGGCTTGTTACGCCGCCACTCACGACGGTTGCCTGGCCGATGTACGAGATTGGTCAGCAAAGTGTCAGAAGTTTGCTCAGCATCGCGCGTGGGAACACGCCAAGAGAAGCTGCGATACCGGCGCCGAAATTGATCGTCAGAGCGTCAACGGGCAGCCCCGGCTAGGGCTGCCCATCGACGTTGTATCAGAAGCTTGTTTTGACGTTGATACCCCAGTAGCGATCTGCGCCACGAGGGATCTGGTAACGAAAACCGTCGCCTGAGAATGTGGTCGCAAATTGCTCATCCGTGAGGTTCTTACCGATCAGCGTGACACTCAATCGCTCGTCTGCACTGTGATAGCCGAAGCTTGCGTTGAGAATCGCGTAGTCGGGCAGCAGGAACGGATCGGCATCGGTCTGGCCGATATTGCCGGACAGGATTTCATCCGTGTAGACGTACGATGCATTCGCCTGCCAACGCGCGCCGCTCGCGAGCGGCCATTCGTATTGACCCGCGAACGAGTACTTCGTGTCCGGTGCGAAAGGCAACGGTGCTCCCGTCGTTGACTCAGCATCCGAGATTGCGAAGCCACCGCTCAACGACAGGTTGTCGGTTGGCTGGACGATAAAATCGAGCTCGAAGCCGGACGTGTCAACATCACCACCATTCGTGAAGCCGGTGATGGTCGTACCGTCGGAATCATCGAAGTCGTTCGCCTGGAAGTTCTCAATCTGCGTGTCGTAGGCCGCAAAGCTCACGATACCCCACGGTGCGTTGTACTTGACGCCCAGTTCGATCGAGTCGGATTCCTCGGCCAGAATCGGATTGATATCGTCGTCGTCCATGTTGTAGAACACGTTGAACGCCGGGCCCTTGTAGCCGGTGCTGTACGTGGCATAGACCATGGTTGAATCGGTCACATCCCATTGCGCACCGATGCGGCCAGAGACGTTGGTGTCGTCGGTGCTGCCAGACAGGTTGGTGTCGAACTGATTATTACCGTCCGAGAATCGTGGTCGTACACCGACGCCGCGTCGACCGAACTCATCGAGATTGACGCGGTTGTGGTTGAACGACACTTCATCGCGGGTGTAACGCAGGCCGAATAACAGTCGCACAGTGTCGCTGAAGGCGTAGTTACCATCACCGAACACGGCAAAGTTATCGAACTCGGTATCCATGAAGCCCGTCGCCGCGACGATATCGTTCGCATTACACGTGATGTTGTTTGCAGCGATAAAGTCTGCAACATCCTGAGCGGTGTTCGGCAGGCCGAGCGTAAACTCGAGATGGTTGGCAATGGCTTCA